>CP168942.1:1872500-2172500 GCA_041871065.1 Weissella confusa
AATCATCTTCCAATGACAAGAAGAATTGTGAGTATCCCTTATCACCTTGACGACCAGCACGTCCACGCAACTGGTTATCGATACGACGAGATTCGTGACGCTCAGTTCCGATAACGGCCAAACCGCCCAAATCAGAAACACCAGGGCCAAGCTTGATGTCAGTTCCACGACCGGCCATGTTAGTGGCGATTGTAACGGCACCACGTTGACCAGCGTTAGCAACAATTTCAGCTTCCTTGGCGTGGTTCTTAGCGTTCAACACGTTGTGTGGAATGCCTTCACGGTCCAACAATTGTGACAACAATTCTGATGTCTCAACGGCAACTGTACCAATCAAAATTGGTTGACCCTTGGCGTGCAATTCCTTAACCAATTCAACAACGGCCAAGAACTTTGAGCGCAAGTTAGGGTACAACAAATCTGGTTCGTCGACACGTTGAATTGGACGGTTCGTTGGGATTTCAACAATTTCCATGTTGTAGATCTCACGGAACTCTTCCGCTTCAGTCTTGGCCGTTCCAGTCATACCTGACAACTTCTTGTAACGACGGAACAAGTTTTGGTACGTGATTGAAGCCATCGCACGGTTATCTTCTTGGATTTGAACTTGTTCCTTGGCTTCCAAGGCTTGGTGCAATCCGTCAGAGAAACGACGACCTTCTTGAATACGTCCTGAGAACGCATCAACCAACACAACTTCACCATCACGGACAACATAGTCCTTGTTGTTAAACATCGTGTAGTTAGCACGCAATGATTGATCAATGTGGTGAGTCAAAGCCGTGTTGCCTGAATCGTACAAGTTTTCAAGGTTGAAGTAACGCTCAGCCTTCTTGATACCTTCGTCTTGCAACAAAACCGTCTTTGATTCTTCGTCGACCGTAAAGTCTTCTTCCTTCGTCAATGACTTAACGAAGCGGTCCGCACGAATGTACAATTGCGTGCTTTCTTGTGCTGGTGCACCAGAAATAATCAATGGCGTACGAGCTTCGTCAATCAAGATTGAGTCAGTTTCGTCGACCAATGCGAAGTTCAATGGACGTTGTACACGATCTTCCTTACGGGCAACCATGTTGTCACGCAAGTAGTCAAACCCGATTTCTGAGTTAGTCGTGTACGTAATATCTGCGTTGTACGCGGCACGCTTCTCATCTGGTGACATCTCTGAACCGTTGATACCAACCGTCAAACCAAGCCACTTGTACAATTCACCCATTTCCTCACCGTCACGAGCAGACAAGTACTCGTTAACCGTGACAACGTGAACACCTTCTTGTGGCAACGCGTTCAAATAAACCGCCATTGTGGCCGTCAACGTCTTACCTTCACCGGTACGCATTTCGGCGATGTTTCCACCGTGCAACACAGCAGATCCCATGATTTGCACACGGAATGGGTACAATCCCAAGACACGGCGTGCACCTTCACGGACAACCGCGAATGCTTCTGGCAAAATATCGTCCAACGTCTTACCTTGCTTCAACAAGTCACGCAAGTAAGGCGTCTTTGCTTGTAGTTCTTCATCAGAAAGGGCTGCCATCTCATCGGCATGTGCTTCAACTTGATCCGCAAGGCGGTTCAAGCGACGCATTGTCCCCTTATCACTCTCAATAATTTTACGTAATGGATTAGCCATCTTTTACCTATTCCCTCTTGTCTTCACTAGCTGCTACAGCTAATGGTACTAATAAATATTTTAACACACTCGTAACGCCGATTGTGTGCATTATTTTTGAATATGTGGTAAGTGGCACCAGGTCGGACACACACCAACAACAAAAAATCCAGCACCCAAACGGGTACTGGACTTAATTTGTTGTTTAATTTTACAAGAACTCGCGGATGTTTGCGATTGTTTGCTCGCGTCCTAGCAATTCTAGCAATTCACCAAGGTTTGGACCTTGCTCCTCACGCGTCGTTGCAATACGCAATGGGTTCCACAAAGCACGGGCCTTGACGTCCATTTCGTTTTGAATCTCGCGGATTGCGTTCAAGATTGCAGCAGCCGTGAACAATGGCATTGCTTCCAACTTCTCGATGAACAAGTTCAACATAGCTGGTACGTTTTCAGCAGCCATCCATTCCTTAGCTGAATCAGTAATCTCATCAGCTGCAGGCATTTCGAAGAAGACAGGCTTTACCAAAGGCACAATTTGTGACGTGTATGATACACCGTCCATGTATACGTTCATCACTGAACGCAACCATTGCATCTTCTCAGCCGTCAATTCAGCTGGGTTAACCAAGTCAGCCTTAACAAGTTGTTGCATCATCTTGTCGAAGACCATGTTTTGGTCAGCCGTCTTAATCCATTGGTTGTTGATCCATTCAAGCTTCTTGTTATCGAACTTGGCTGGTGACTTTGACAAGCGAGCCTCGTCAAACATCTTAACCAATTGGTTCTTGTTGAAGATTTCCTTCTCACCAACTGGAGACCATCCCAACAATACGATGAAGTTCAACATTGCTTCTGGCAAGTATCCCAACTCACGGTATTGCTCGATAAATTGCAAGATTGACTCGTCACGCTTTGACAACTTCTTACCCGTCTCAGCGTTGATGATCAACGTCATGTGACCGAAGATTGGGGCTTCCCAACCAAAGGCTTCGTAAATCATCAATTGCTTTGGCGTGTTTGACACGTGGTCATCCCCACGCAAAACGTGTGAGATTTCCATCATGTGGTCGTCAACAACAACGGCGAAGTTGTACGTTGGCATGCCATCAGCCTTTTGGATAACCCAGTCACCACCGATAGTGTTTGAGTTAATCTCAACGTGACCCTTAACGATGTCATCCCATGCGTATGGCTTGTCTTCAGGCACACGGAAACGAACAACGGCTGGCAAGCCCTTAGCTTCTGCTTCGGCTTGGGCAGCGGCGATTTCCTCGTCGTTCATGCCTTCGTATTCGTAAACGTAGTGTGGAGCTTGCTTAGCAGCAATTTGTGCCTCACGCTCTGCTTCCAATTCTTCAGATGTCTTGTATGACTTGTATGCCAAACCACGATCCAACAAATCTTGAATCAATGGCTTGTAGATGTCCAAACGTTCTGATTGACGGTATGGACCATACTTTCCTGGGTTTGCTGGAGACTCGTCCCAGTCCAATCCCAACCATGCCAAGTTATCCAACTGTGACTTCTCACCATCCGCAATGTTACGTGCTTGGTCAGTGTCCTCAATACGGATAACAAATTCACCCTTGTGGTGACGTGCGTACAACCAGTTAAACAATGCCGTACGTGCGTTTCCGATGTGTAGGTGCCCAGTTGGAGATGGAGCGTATCGAACACGAATCTTCTTCTCAGTAGTCTCAGCCATTCTGTCTATTCCTTCTTTTCTGTTTATAATACCGCTTACTAATATACCGCGGTTTTTCATGGGTTTCAATGTTAATTACTTAATCCACCACAATACCGAAGATCATACGTCCAGCATCGGTTTGCAAAGCGGACGTTACTTCAACGGTAACCGTTTCTTGTAAGTGGTCGCGACCTTCTTCAGCGACAACCATCGTCCCGTCATCTAGGTAACCAACCGCTTGTTGGCGCTCAGTTCCATTCTTAACCAACGTCACCGTCAAACGATCACCAACCGCCACACGTGGACGCAAAGCCCCCGCCAACTCGTTAATGTTCAAGACTTCAACGTTTTGGAACTTCGTTACCTTGTTCAAGTTGTAATCGTTCGTTACCAAGATACCGTTAACATCTTGTGCAAGACGAATCAACTTTTCATCAACTTCTTTGATGTCTTCGTAATCACCTTCCCACATTTCAAGTGGAATGGCATCTGTTTCACGCAATTCATTCAAAATGTCCAAACCACGACGGCCACGGACACGCTTGATTGATTCACCAGCATCAGCAATGTATTGCAACTCATACAAGACAAAGTTCGGTACCAACAAGGTTCCCTCGATAAAGCCAGTTTGCACCAAATCAGCAATACGGCCATCAATCAAGATGTTGGTGTCCAAGATCTTGTAGTGGTGATAGTTCGTCTCTTCATCAGACAACACATCGCTTTGATTTGCTGATCGACGTGGACGAACACGCTTTGTCATATTGTTGAAGTTAGGAACCAACGTACGCCACTCATCAATACGCGTTGTTCCAAGACGGAAACCAAGGTACCCAAATAGCAACATCACAAAAACTGGAATAACTGCACTTAAAAAGAAATTACCTGTGCGTTGCAATGGGACGGTTACCAAAACAGCCAACGCCAACCCAATCAAGGTTGACACTGAACCAATCAACAAAACAACTGGCGACTGTTGATTCAAGTAGGCTTCAATCTTGCGAATGCCTTGATCAACTGGACGCCATAGTGCCAAACTCAATAACCAAAAAATAACGGCACCAATAATAAAGTTCACGATGGCATTGTTTAGCCAAATTTGATCATGTTGATTCATAATCCGCCAAACAATCGGCATTAACGTCACCGCCAAGCCACCACCAGCAACAAAGAATGCTGCTTGAATAATTCGTTTTCGCATAAGCTTCCTCACTAATCCAGTGCCAAACGTAGCGCATCCGTTAACGTTGCGACACCGATAACTTGAATACCAGAAATTTCTTTCATCATATCAACTGCATGCTTTGGGACAAATACGCGCTTAAAGCCCAATTTCTTAGCTTCAAGAATACGGTCAACAACATTAGGCACGCGACGAATCTCACCAGTCAATCCAATTTCACCCACAAAGGCATCCGTTGGACGAGTACCCTTGTCACGGTAACTTGAGGCAATTGCAATGGCAATCGCCAAATCAATGGCCGGCTCATCTAATTTTACGCCTCCAGCAGCACGAACGTACGCATCTTGATTTTGCAATAGCAAATTGGCACGCTTTTCCAAGACTGCCATCAACAATGAAATACGATTACGATCGATACCTGAAGCAGTACGTTGCGCATTACCAAAGACAGTTGGCGTCACCAACGCTTGAACTTCAACCAAAATTGGACGTGATCCTTCCATCGCAATCACAACCGCTGAACCACTAGCATCATCTAGACGTTCTTCCAAGAAAAGACCAGATGGGTTGGTCACTTCAGCCAAACCACTCTCGTTCATTTCAAAGACACCCAACTCATTCGTTGAACCGAAACGATTCTTGACGGCACGCAACAAACGGAAACTACGTTGGTTATCACCTTCGAAGTACAACACGGTATCAACCATGTGTTCCAAAATCTTAGGACCAGCGATAGCACCGTCCTTTGTCACGTGACCGACGATGAAGATGGTAATGCCATTCGTCTTGGCAATTTGTAGCAACTCAGCCGTCGTTTCACGGATTTGGGCAACCGATCCAACCGCTGAAGAAACATCAGGTTGTTGCATCGTTTGAATTGAGTCAATGATGACGTAATCTGGCTTCGTTTCGTCAATCGCCTTGCGAATCTGCGTCATATCCGTTTCAGGATAAAGGAAGAAATCGGCATCCCCCTTCACACCCAAACGTTCAGCTCGCAGCTTGATTTGTGACGCACTTTCTTCACCAGCGACGTACAAAATCGTGCCACCATGGTTTGCCAATTGACTTGAAACTTGTAGCAGCAATGTTGACTTACCAATTCCAGGATCACCACCGATTAGCACCATTGAACCAGGTACGACACCACCACCTAAGACACGGTTGAATTCATCAATCGACGTGTCGACACGTGGCGTTTCTTCGATGCTAACCTCGCCCAAACGTTCAACGCGAGCGATTTGACCAGCCAAGTTAACGCGTGACTTACGGTCTGCCTTTTCTGGTTGTACAACTTCTTCAACGAACGTGCCCCAGGCCCCACAGTTAGCGCATCGTCCCATATAGCGTTGTGATACATATCCACAATTCGAACATACAAATTGTGTTTTCGTTTTAGCCATAGCCTACACCTCTCTAATTAACGCCGGAGCTACCAAAACCTCCCGTGCGTTCTTTTTTCTCTTGCAACTTATCATTATCTGTTACTAGGAATGGCATAAAGATACCTTGACCGATGCGTTCGCCCTTTTTGATGTGAACATCGCGCAATCCCCAGTTAGTCATTTGGATAAAAATTTCACCTTCATTTTTATCATTATCAACGTAATCGGCATCAATAATGCCCACACCGTTTGGCAAAATCATGCCACGCTTTAGTGGGCTTGATGAACGATTCGCAATCATTAAGTACTCGTTTTCGCCCATGTAGGCTTTAATGCCCGTCGGTACTAGGAGGGGCTTTAGAACCGCGTTTGCTTCCTCATAGTCAGTCGCCGTCAATTCTTGCTTCGTCGCCAAATGCACCAAAATTTTGACAAATGGCAACTTCCAAATTGATGGTAAAACAAAATCCTCTGCCGCTTCAAAATCATAACCGGCTGCACGGCGTGTTGCACGCTGTGGCAAATTCAAATTGGCATCAGCATATTTTTTAACTACTGCAAATCCACGTTCCATATAGTTTGCCCCCATTTTATTAAAACTATCTCAAGTATAACGAAAAATGACTCAAATTAAAAAGCACACCGGCCTAAAACCGCGTGCTTTCAAATAAGTCTTAACCTTTTGCCTGAATTTTCTGATACTCAGGATTCATAAAGAACGCCTTTCGGGCATATGAACAAACTGGGCGCAATGTCACCCCGGCTTCTTCAGCCATCGAAACAACCTCCGCTAACATTTGTCCCGCAATTCCCTGTCCGCGTAAACTTGGATTTACATACGTGTGATCAATCGACCATGTTTGGCCATCGTTAATTTCGGGAAACAAGATTTCAGCATCTAGTTCCCCATCAGTCTCGTGAAATAGTCGACCCGGTTCCTTCGTAAATTCCATTGTCATCCCCCTATTAACGTACTGACAACACCATATCAGGCTGCCAATTATAATCAATCGTGCGCTGTACAACTTTCCCCGTCATCAAGTCAGCCGTGATATATCGGCCACCTCCAATGTAAATACCCACACTGGTTGGCATCATTTTACCACCCCAGACTAACATATCCCCTAGAATTGCTTGATCAGCCGGCACTTCATTGAAAATATTGATTTGCTTGGTGATATCACCAGGCAAAGACAAGCCATACACATGATTATAGAAATAAATGTTTAACCCGGTTGCATCAAAACCAGTCGCCAGATTAATCCCCCCGTTTTGGTATGGCACACCGACAACGCGGTTAATCACCGGCCAGAAGTTTTGGCGCAACTTATCCATAATCATTTCCATCAATGTCTGCTGAACGCGTGCCCCCTGCATACGTTGTGCAAAGAAAGAATTTGTGATGCGGAACAACGTTTCCTCGCCCGGCATGGCAAATTGCAATTCAGCATCTACTTTACCCATGTCATTTAGGTGTCTAACGTTTGTCTCTGAAATTTCGTATGGCATAACTAACCTCTCGTTTTACAAAAAAAGAGCCCCAAAAGAGCTCTTTTAACCTGTTTACTTGTGGATGAACAAGTGACCAGCAGGTGAAATCGTACGTTGGTGGTACAACATTCCTGGGGCGTAGTTACCTTCAGAAATCGTAATTGTACCGTCGGCGTTAACTGATTCTACGACACCAACGTGACCGTAGACTGAAACACCACCAACACCTGGCGTAAACCAGATAACAGATCCTGCGCTTGGCGTTGAATCAACGTGGTGACCGGCGTTAACAGCTGACGTTGTCCAGTCAGCTGCGTTACCCCACCAGTTACCAACCCAGTCCAAGTGACCCTTGGCGTACCACGTGCATTGTCCGTATGGGTATGTGTTGTTTGTCGTTGAAACAGAGCCTGAGTTTGTGTAGTCGTTGTTGTTCGCTTCATCATTGTTTTGTGAAGCTGATGCGTTGTTATCAGTGTTTGCTGATGACGCATCACCTGACACACGCAAGATGTCGCCTGGGTGAATCATTGACGTTGCTTGCAAACCGTTCAAGTTCAACAAGTCAGTCAAAGACATACCGTGGCTGTTTGCGATGGCCCACAATGAGTCTCCTGCCTTAACCGTGTATTGGCCGTTTGAAGCAGGTGCTTGCGTGTTTGCTGAAGAGTCAGCTTGGCTATCGTTTGACGTTTGGTTGTTATTGTCAGCAGCTGGTTGACCAGACAACTTCAACGTATCACCTGGGTGAATTGTTGATGACATTTGCAAACCATTCAATGAAAGCAATTCTGAAAGATTCATACCGTGGTTGTTCGCAATGGCCCACAATGAGTCCCCTGCCTTAACCGTGTACGTTCCCGTTGCTGCTGGGTTCGCTGCGTTGTTGTTGGCATTGTTTGATGCTGCGTTGTTGTTGTTTGAGCCAGGCAATTGCAATTGTTGACCAACAAAGATCATGTTGGCATTTGACAAGCCGTTAGCTGAAACCAAATCTGCAACCGTCGTGTTGTGAGCCGCAGCTAGTGCGTACAACGTATCCCCCGCCTTAACCGTGATTGAGTCAGCTGATACAGCAACCGCTGATCCAGCCAACGTCGCTGCGGCACCGGCCGTAACTAGTAATGTATTCTTTACAGATGCATTCATTCGTTCATACTCCCTTGCATTAAGTACCGTTCGTCTTTTTAGACTTTTAATAATTTCTTTACTTTTAGTACATCAACTATTGTACGTGAAAGAAGTTGCATTCAAATGCATTTATTGTTGCCTTATTATGACTTTTGTTACATTTTCTTTACATGTTCACAATTAGAATCAAAGCCTTATATAAAGGGCTTAACAGCTTCTTAGTCAACTTAAAATTTTCTAATTTCGCGAAAAAACTGTTAGGTGTGACACCTTTGAAACATAAATGAAATATACAGTCCAGACGCCTTGTTCTCACCGGTTTCACAATTCCATTTTGCCTGTTACACATATAACAAAAAAGACTTGGTTTTCACCAAGCCTTTCATTATTGTTATTAAAATACAATCGCTAGCTTACCATTTACGGCCCCAGCAGCAACCTTTTCCTGCGCAGCGAGAATATTTTCTGCTGTCATGCCATTCATCGTTTCCGTCAACGTTGAACGGAGCGTTCCCTTGTCTGCCAATTGCGCAGCTAGTGCCAACGCATCACCTTGTGACGCCATATCAACATTGTAGCTAGCCTTTGCGAACATGAACTCCCAGTCCAATGAAGCTGCTTTATTCTTAATCAACCCAACTGGCATTGGGTCAACTGACTCAACAATCGCCCCGATGTGTCCAAATGCCCCGATAAGCTCAGCTGCTTGTTCAAAGTGTGGCTCTGGTGCGTGCAAAATGGCAATGTAAGGCACTGTATCAAAGCCCAACATGTGCATCTCAGCAACATAATCATCGCGGTGGTTAACCACATAATCTGCACCAAGGGACTTTACCCATGTCACCGTTTCTTCGCGTGACGCTGAGGCAATCACGGTCATGCCCATCCACTTGGCCAATTGAATCATGATTGATCCAACACCACCAGCACCGTTAATCACAAGCAACGCCTTACCTGAGGCAGCGTTCTCAGCCACCTCAAGGCCAAACTTATCTGCAAGTAGCTCGTATGCTGTTAGGAAAGTCAAAGGCAATGCAGCGGCTTCTGCATCAGACATCTTTTCAGGTGCCAATGCCGCCAAATCCTCATTAACCGCTTGGAACGTCGCATTAGACCCAACACGACCCAATTGTCCGGCATAGAAAATGCGGTCACCCACCTTAAACTTCGTTGCCTTTTCACCCACAGCAACCACTTCACCAACTGCATCGAAACCAAGTACGCGTGTTGCATTGCTTGTAACGGCAGCATCACGTTGCTTGGCGTCAACTGGGTTAACCGCAACCGCAGCCACCTTGACCAGTACATCCTTCTCGGCCAATTCTGGCACTGGAATATTCATTACAGCCAACGGTGCGTTTTCATTAGCCGTCGTAACGACAGCATCCATAAATTCAGTCATGATTTCTCTCTTTGCTCCCAATATAAAATTCACTCACCGTCTATTTTACGCTACAACACAGAAAAAGACAGATGCTAGTCGCATCTGTCTAACATTCAACTAATCCTTCTTGCTACCTTCAGCTGCGTGAATCGCATCATCTAGGCCATTCATATCAAGGCTGTGTTCACGAAAGGCTTTGTTTTCAATTGGCAAATGCAATTCGTAATCAGCGAAGATTGTGAGCTCACCTGACAATTCCTTGGCGTTAAATTCCAAGACGTGGCCACCAAACTCGCGATCATCACTTAGGAAGTGCACGTGCCATCCAGCGGCAACCACACCATGATACAACTCTGGTGAGTAGTAGCCGACAAGCGTACCAGACACATTGTCACGGTCAAACACCGGTTGATTTTCTGATAGCTCAAGCAATGACGGAAACGGCTCAGATGCCTTTGGTGCCACACGAACCTTCACGTGTTCAAAATCACCACGCAAGACAATGGCTGAAAAGTTGTTGGCCAATTTACGCTCATCAATCACGTTAATGTGATCCATATCAACGTTTTGCAACGTCACGGTTTCAGTTGCATCGTTATTGTTGTGCACCGTTGCAAATGGAATCATCGCATCCATATCTGTGATGTGATTAACCTTTCCCGTTTGGTCAGCTTGATAAACTTCACCATCGAGGATGATGACTTCACCATCGACACCGTGCAACGTACCAATTCCCGTGTCACCATGCTCAAGCAAATCCCCAGCACGCATCGTACCGCCCAAAAGACCGGCCATAAGTGCTGCTAATGTACTGTGTTGAAAAACGACTGCCATTGTATCCTCCTTATTTTGCAAAAAAGGTGCCCAAGCGGACACCTTTTCGACGATTAAATTTCTGATTCAATCAATTGTGACATCAATTCGTAGTTGTGTGAGTAATCAACAGGAACTTCCACAACAACTGGTCCTTCAGTCGCAAATGCTTCATCCAAAACAGCATCCAATTGGTCAGGCGTGTCAACACGCAATCCCTTGGCACCAGCTGCTTCAGCAAACTTCACGATGTCGATATCCGCAATCTTAACACCAGCTGACTTACCGTCGTACTTCATTTCTTCTTGGAACTTAACCATGTCATAGTGGTGGTTATCTTGCCAAACAATGTGAACCGTGTTCAAGTTCATTTGTACGGCCGTAGCCAACTCAACACCAGAGAAGAAGAATCCACCGTCTCCTGAAACAGACACAGCCTTAGCGTTAGGACGAACCATTGCGGCAACCATGGCCCATGGCAATCCAACACCAAGCGTTTGCATACCGTTTGAGATCAAGAAGTGACGTGGCACGTATGACTTAAAGTGACGTCCCAACCACAAGTAGTGTGATCCAATATCTGACGTCAACGTCATCTCATCCGTCATGTGGTTTTGCAATGACTTGATAACGTTCAATGGGTGGTTCAAACCGGCATCAGCTGGCGTGTACTTTGGCTCGTCTGCGGCGCGCAAAGCAGCCTTCAACTCAGCCAACTTGTTTTGTGAGGCAACTGGCAACTCGTAACCAGCAACCTTATCCTTCAAAACTGACAACGTATCAGCCAAGGCACCAACCAATTGACGCTCTGGCGTGAAGTTATTATCAATTTGAACAGCTGCCGTATCCAAAGCAACGATGCGCAAGTTAGCATCCTTGTTCCAGTTACGTGGCTCGTATTCAATGGCATCATAACCAACCGTCACAACCAAGTCTGATTGCGCCAACAATTGGTCACCCACTTGGTTACGGAAGAATCCGATACGTCCAAAGAACGTCTTCTCTTCCAAATCACGTGAGATAACACCAGCACCTTGGTACGTCTCAACAACCGGCAAAGTCGTTTGCGTCAACAATTCGTGCAAAGCATCCGTCGTTGCATCGTCAGAACCACGGGCACCGACCAACAAAACAGGCATTTCTGCTTGCTTGATTTGTTCAGCCAACCAAGCAATGTCATCAATCGCAGCTGAACCCATACGGGCAGGAGCTACTTGTGGCAATGCCTTGGCGTCAACAACCGCATCATCAACGTCTTGTGGCAATGAAACGAAAGCTGCTCCTGGCTTTGGACCATTAGCTTGTGCAATCGCATTAGACAAGATTTCTGAAATGTTGTTTGGGTCTTGAATTTCAACAGAGTAATTCGTAATTGGCTCAAACAAAGCAGCTGCTGGCGTGCTTTGGTGCGTCAAACGGTACAAATCCTTACGTGGCACTTGACCACCAATGGCCAAAACGGGATCGTTTTCAGCGCTAGCCGTCATCAAACCTGATGCCAAGTTTCCAACTCCAGGACCTGACGTTGCGATAACAACACCAGTCTTACCAGTAATACGGGCAAAACCTTGAGCCATAAAGGCAGCGTTTTGTTCGTGACGCGTAACAACCAACTTTGGTGAAACTGCGCCTTCAGCTGGGTGCTCCAAAGTTTCAAACAAACGGTCAATCTTGGCACCTGGAATACCAAATACCAAATCAACGCCGTGGTTGTTCAAACTGTCGACAACTAAGTCGGCACCGTACTTCTTAATCTCAGACATGCGTTTTTGTACCTCTTCAAATAATTGCTTTACATACTTAATAATTTGTATTGTACGCTTTCTTTTTGGAAATGAGTAGTCATAAACCTTCTTGTGAAATTAAGCATAAGAAACTAGCCCCAGTTTAATAACAATAAGCATTTTAAAGTTTTTGAGTTTGTGAAATTTCGGCAAGCAGTACAAAAAAATGGTGAACCCAAGCGGATTCACCATTTCTAATGTTTGATAATTAAGCTTCCAAACGTGCGAAGCCACCTTCAGCGACTTCCTTCAACGTCTTAGCTGAAGCAGCCATCTTAGCAGCTTCTTCTTCTGACAACGTTGCTTCAACAACAGCTTCAACACCGTTTGCACCGATAACGGCTGGCGTTCCGATGTAGATGTCGTTCAAACCGTATTGACCGTCCATCCAAGCACCAACAGGCAATACCATCTTCTCATCACGGAAGATAGCACGCGTGATGCGAGCCAATGACGTTCCGATTCCGTAGAACGTTGCGCCCTTACGGTTGATGATTTCGTATGCCTTGTGGGCAGTCTCGTACAAGATTTGGTCCAAATCTTCGTCTGAGATACCTGCTTCTGCAGCCCAAACCTTCAAAGGACGTCCACCGATTTGCGCTTCGTCAAAGTTAGCGAACTCTGAGTCACCGTGCTCACCCAAGATGTAAGCATCAACGGCTTCTGGAGAAACGTTGAACTTCTTAGCCAATGCCATACGCAAACGTGCAGTGTCCAATGACGTACCTGATCCGAATACACGGTTCTTTGGGAAACCAGAGAACTTTTGTACGGCCATCGTCAAGATGTCAACTGGGTTAGCAGCAACCAAGAAGATACCGTTAAATCCTGATTCAACGATTGGTGACACGATTGACTTGATGATCTTCAAGTTCTTGTCAACCAAGTCCAAACGCGTCTCACCTGGCTTTTGTGGGGCACCGGCCGTAATAACAACCAAATCGGCGTCCTTAGCATCGTCGTATGAACCTGAGTAAACGTTCTTGTTGAACGTCCAAGGAGCAGCGTCCTCCAAGTCCAATGCGTCACCTTCAGTGCGCTCCTTCATAATGTCAACGATAACCAATTCCTCGGCGATACCTTGTTGCATCAAAGCAAATGCGTATGATGATCCAACCGCACCGTCTCCGACAAGAACAACCTTTTGGTGGTGTTGTGCCATGATTATATTCCTCCACGTACCTGATATAAGTTTTAATTCTTATTAAGTTTATCACAAACAACAAAGGTTGTGAATGTTTTGTGAAAACTAGGTGTCCCGTAAATGGTGCGGTCCAAAATCGTGATAAAAAAGCGCTTGTGAAACAATTATTCACAAGCGCTTTCAAGCATTAAATTGTATTTGGACTGTATTCCTTGGCTTGATTATCCTCAGATGCCCAAACCTTGTCGATTTCATCGTAGTAGAGATTATCCGTTGGCTTAACCACAATGTGTTGTGCCTTGGTATCACCATTCACTTGGAAAGTTTCTTCTACAAAGAGACGCTTCTCGTAAACGTCGTGCAAGTGTGCCACGCACTCTTGCTCTTCGTTATCATAAGTAAACATGTTGGCATTAATTTGATTGCGAACAATGAAGCTAACACCAATTGTCAACGCAAGCATCGACAAAATGACCGTTGCTAAATTAGCGATCAACACTGGCCAGTAGCCACTCACTGCCAAGAAGTGATACTTAGAATTTGGCGTTAATGCCAAGTAAACTTGGAACAGCAAAATCAAAAATGGCACTGCCGTAATCGTCCAAGCTAGAATCATCATCAATGTTTGGCGCACACGCAACCATGTGCGGCGTTTCTTTTCCAAACCAGTCTCTTTTGTATCTTTATCTAGGTAAGTGTCGTAAACCAACGTCTTATCAAAGCTGTTCTTCTCTACCATATTCTCCCCCTCGCCGTGCGGCTGATGTCATCACGGATAACATCAACCGTCTCATTCGGCTTAAATCGATAGCGGTTCACAATCTTATAAAATTGGAAAACCGGTGTATCGATAATTAAATCTTCGCGATCATCAACTGACTGCATGAAATCTACGATATCTTGCGTTGTCTTAAATGCCCCAACACGAACGTTCATCAATACTGCATAAATAATTTTTTCAGAAGTAATTGCACGCATTGGCAATCCTTCACTTGCGTATATCGCTTGAATTTCCATGATGTAATCGTTAGACAACTTAATATCATCGATCAACGCATTCAATTCATTGGCATGCTTCGCAAGAGCATGCCCCGAGTAAATTCGGGCAATTGGGCGACCAATCAGATAAAGGCCCAACCCGAATCCCATGACACCAATAGCTAGCATGATGACCATGTTATCTTGTTTACCAAGCAAAGCATGCATCAGAGTAGTCCCCCAATACAAGTACATTGCGACAATGGCAATCACCAGCGCCAAGCTATCAGCCAATCGATTAGCGACTTGGCTAATGCGATGAACGCGACCGTCCAACACATCACGCATTTCTTGCGTCGTTTGGTTGATGGTCTTATTCATCGTCAAAATCTGATTAAATTTTTCAATCCACTGATCCATCACTTGTCATCCTCCGTCCCGTCAAGGTTCGTTCTTTCAGGTGATGTCCAAGTACCACTACGTCCAACAATCAAACGATTGATGAAACGTGGAATGGCCAGTACTGTCGTAACTGGTGACAAAATCCAATAGGCCCAGACGTACCAACCAGCAAATCTGAAGTACTTATTGGTATCATCCCCAAGTTCCGACCCATAGTTAAGCGACCACCTCAATTGCAACATTCCAAAGATAAATTGGAAAATAACCAAAGCTGAAGCCACCGTCGTGAAGACGTATAACTTCTCCCACGAGAAATCTACGAAAATATAGAAGAATGTGATGATCATCGAGGCCACCCAGAATAGTGACCAGATGGTTGAAATGATGTTATCCAACAACAAGAAAATCATTGGGAACGTCTTGCGTGGGTGCGTCAAAATCTTCAACCAGTAAGCCGTCACAACGTCCATCGAACCAATGGCCCAACGGATACGTTGATTAACCAATTGCTTAACCGTCGTTGGCACATCCATATATGAGAACGTGCTTGGACTATAAGCGATACGCCAACCGCGTGATTGGATGTCCCATGACATGGCGATATCTTCAGCGGCCATGATTGTGTCCCAATAACCGGCATCAACAACCGCGTCACGACGGTACAAAGCCGCCACACCAGAAACTGTAAACAAACGACCAATCGTTGATTGCGCACGCTTGATAAGCCCGATGATTGAGTTATATTCAACTAATTGCAACTTCGCCAACATTGATGAACGATTCATCGGCGTTGGCGCACCAGTAACGGCGCCAACACGGTTAGCTGGTGAAAAGTCTGTATCCATCAACATGTAAGCCATCATATCTTTGAGGCCATCCCCAATGATGAAACTGTCAGCATCAATTCCCAAGAAAAATTCAGCATCGCTATAAAACGCTGCTTGTGTAATCGCGTGCGCCTTACCCATGTTTTCTTGAATTTCAACCAGGCGCACACGTGGATCTTTTTCTGTCCATTCCAACACAATTTCATTCGTTCGGTCAGTCGACCCGTCCGACGCAATGATTAAGTCATAATTTGGATAGTTCAAGTCGTAAAGCATACGACGGATTGTATTATCAATTTGTAGTTCTTCGTTGTGTGCCGCAACCAAAATCGAAACCTTTGGCAAAACCATCCCTTCTGGAATGACCGGCGTATTGGTTTTAATCATGCTACGATATTTAATCGCGCCCACAATCCAAACAATACTTCCGAAAATCGGGTAGAAAACAAGTAGCGAAACCAACAAAACAGTCAGCGAGCTATCACTAAATGTATTTTGTATAAACATAGACTCTCTCTTTGTCCCGTTTTTAAGAGTATACAACATTTTACTCATTTTTTGTTCGTAAAGCTCTAATAGTCGTGCATATTTTTTTATTTTTTAAAAAATAAATTCAACAATACGTAAAATGTGTGCTAAATAATCACTTTTGCCTTGTACACTATTATTACAACTCGTAACTAGATTCGGAGAACTGGTATGAAAAAGTATGTTTCAGCAATCGTTTATGGTGGGTTAGACGGCATCATTACCACTTTTGCAGTTGTCGCTGGATCTGTCGGCGGTAGCGTTTCAAATATTGTCATCATCATCTTAGGTTTTTCCAACCTGTTAGCTGACGGTTTTTCAATGGGGGCTGGTGCCTACCTGTCGGCCACCTCCGATAATAATCAGTCCAAACGAGAAGCTTTGACGGACGGTATTGCGACATTCATTTCGTTTAACGTATTCGGCTTAATCCCATTGGGCGCTTACCTCATTACGAACGCGCTCATTCACGATAAAGCGATCGCCTTTCCGATTGCCTTCGTCATCGTCGGTGTATCCTTGGCGCTGCTAGGCTGGGTTAAGGCTAATCTATCAGAGCAGAAAGTCCGAACAGAAATTCTACGGACGCTTTCTGTCGGTTACGTCGCAGCTATCGTGGCTTACGGTGTTGGTAGCTTGTTGAATTATTATTTGTAAACAAAGAAAAACGCTACTATGCAAGGTGAAATCCCTCGCATAGTAGCGTTTTTAATGTGTATTTAACTGGGCATACTGGATTCGAACCAGTGCATGACGGTACCAGAAACCGTTGCCTTACCGCTTGGCTAATGCCCAAAATCAACTTCTATATCATACAACACACACTATATCGATTTCAAGTCCGAAAAGAAAACGACCAGGTCCCCTCAAACCTGGTCGTTTCTGTCTTAACGCTCTTCTAAATTGCGCGCCTTAATTTTAGCCTTGGTCTTTGATACGACCTTATCATCGAACTGGCGGATGAACGCCAATACCTTGTGGGCTTGCTCTTCCCCAAAAGCTTGTACCCAACCATCAAAGCGATTCTCAACTCGCTTCGTTACAATGGCTTCAACCTCTCGACCGCGCACTGTTAGATGTAACAACATACGACGACGATCAGCCGTATCCGGTTCTTGATAGATGAATTCCTTCTTAAGCAACATCTTAATTTGTCGTGACACCGCTGCACGGGTCACATGGCGTCGTTCAACGACATCCGTCAACGTCAACCCGTCCTGTTGCGCAATGCTATGCATAATCAAATACTGCTCGAATGATAGTCCGTAATCCGCTGCCGGCTCAGACACAACTTCATCCAAGTATTTCAGAGTCGACAAATACGCGTCGATATACTCGCTTAAAAGCTCCATTACTGCCTCCCAAAAATATCCCAAAGATTTTTATAACGCTAACTATTGTACAGTAAAGCACATGCATTGTCAGCCGAAAAAGAGGATAGTCACTCGCCGTATGAAAAAAGAGAACTGCTATGACTAGCAATTCTCTTCTGAATCATTATTTATCGAACAATCATCACTGTAATTGGGGCGTTATTTGCCACATAGCTTGATTGAGAACCGAAGTACTTCTCAGCACCCTTTTGTGAGTGTGATCCAATCACAACCATGTCGGGGTTAATTGAAGGAATCACATCCTTCACGATAACCTCACCCGGCTCACCTTCAGACAAAAGCGTCTCAATGTTTGGAACACCGGCGTCAACTGCCACTTGGCGGTAACGCTCCAATGCCTGTTCAACATCTTCACGAGCTGCTGCGTTCTTTTCCTTTGAAAAGTAATCGAACACATTCATTTGATCAGCTTCAAACACTGACAAAATCGTGAGCTTAGAACCATCTTCTTGCGCTTGGTGAATTGCGTTCACCAAGGCCAATTGACCAAGTTCTGAATCGTCAACAGCTGCTAATACGTGCTTGAAATGCTTTGCTTCTACCATAAGTTTCGTCTCCTATTACTTAAATAGCGGTGCTAGTGTGTTGAAAATCAATTGGATATTCAATCCCGTCAAGATAATCGAAATTGCATATCCCAACCAAGTTGCCCACTTAGGATTTACAAACTCACCCATGTACTTCTTAGATGACGTAAAGTAAATCAATGGGAACATTGAGAATGGCAAGGCCACTGACAAGAAGACTTGTGAGTAAACCAACAGCTTATCCAACGCACCTTCTGTCGCCCCGAAGACAATCGCGAAAATGATAATCGGAATCAAAGCAATTCCACGCGTTAGCAAACGTTGCAACCACATTGGCAAGTGCCAGTGCGTGTAACCTTCCATGATGATTTGACCAGTCAACGTTCCAGTAATCGTTGAGTTTTGTCCTGATGCCAACAAGGCAACTGCGAACAACATACTCAAGACCGGACTCGCAATGGCACCAACAATTTCCTTGTTGTTCAAGGCATTGAACAAATCACCAAACGCTTCCAAATCTGATCCGTGACCGAAGAACAATGCAGCTCCGACGATCAATAGCAATGAGTTAACCACGAACGCTCCCGTCAATTGGATGTTTGAATCCCAGGTCGTAAAGCGAATCGCTTCCTTAATGCTGCTGTTAGATGAACGATCAATCTTACGCGTTTGTGAGATTGATGAGTGCAAGTACAAGTTGTGTGGCATAACCGTGGCACCAACGATACCAAGGGCCAACATCAACTGTCCGTGCTTCAAGATGTCACTGTGTGGCACCAAGTTCACGGCAACTTCACCCATGTCAGGCTTAGCCAAGACTGCCATGTATAGGAAGACAAGCAAGATAACCGCAATCAGCGTAACAACGATTGCTTCAATCTTACGGAACCCTAACTTCATCAATAGCAATAATAGCAAAACGTCTAGGGCAGTAATAATCACACCCCATAGCAATGGCAAACCGAATAGCAAGTGGATGGCAATCGCTGCACCGATAACTTCGGCCATTTCAGTTGCCATGATTGCTAGCTCAGTCATAATCCATAGAATATATCCAACGAACTGATTAGTAGAGTCACGTGTCATTTGGGCCAGGTCTTTCTGAGCCACAATTCCTAGTTTAGCCGCCATATACTGCAACAACATCGCAATTAAACTAGACACTAAGATCACAGACATCAATAGATAGTGGTATTGCGCACCACCAACGATTGATGTAATCCAATTACCTGGGTCCATGTAACCCACAGCAACCAACGCTCCCGGCCCACTCCAGGCCATCAACTTACGCAAAAATCCGCCGCCTTGTGGAACTTCCACTGTGCTGTTGATTTCCGCCAAACTTGGACCACCAGACGCTTGTGCGTTTACGTCTGCCGGATCCTTTACTGAATTTTCGCTCATCAGTAAATATGCCTCCTTGTTTTTTGGTACGACTCATTATCTTACTAAAAGTATCTTTTGTAAACCGCCAAAGCCTGAAATGACGCGGTTTGAACAAAACGTGAACTTTCCGTGTTTCGGGTATGACCCCTTGACAACTTCCAAAAAATAATGTAATTTAGAACAGTTGAAAAAATAATCGATTATTAATAAACACTGCCTACTTTCTACACGGCGGTGTAAGGGAGGATATATCTATGGCAGTTCCTGCACGTAAGACTTCAAAGAACGCAAAGCGCTCACGTCGCGGTGGTCAAGGCGGACTTAAGACGCCTGCTATCCACATGAACGAAAACGGTGTTTACGTACGTAACCACCACGTGGCCGCTGATGGTTCATACAAGGGTAAGCAAGTTGTTTCACCTAAGTAATTAGCGACAAAAAGACCTCTAGGATTCGTCCTAGAGGTCTTTTTTTGTTTCATTTTCCCAGTAATCGTTGCAATAGCGATCGATGTGGCTCCTCTGGCTCTACACCGAGCATCGTTGCCTCATGGGTTTCTTCTGGGTCTGTCACCCCATTGCCAAGCTGATCAACCACCACATCATACACATCAGCCACTCGTGGCCCTATAACAACCTGATATTGCCGTAGTGGCTCGTTATAGACAGCTCCCGCCACTTTATCGAGTTTCATCAAAGCGCCCGTATTCGCCAAACTAGGGTCCTTTAAATAGAAGCGTAGGCGCGTGACACAGTGAATCACCTTATCGACGTTTCCTGCACCACCTACATTGCGAATAATCGCTGTCGCTAATGAATCATACTTCTCCATGTCACCTATCACCCCTTCCAATTATCTACTTCCATTTTAGTCTCATCATTTGATGAACTCACGCCAGAAGCATTATCAGAATGTGGGTGAAATATGCAAAAAAATGCCACGCATCTCAAATCGAGATGCGTGACATTAATTGTTTTAATTACATTTCTTGCTCAAAGTCTGATGGTGAGTACAACTTCAAGATCTTAGTAAACAAGAAGTCGACTACGAAACCAGCAACTGCTGGCACGATGAACCAAACAATCAAGAATTGAACAAAGTTGATCGTGTGCTTAACGATTTCAGCTTCAGCAGCATCAAACGTAAACATTGATTGCAATGGTGAAACCATTCCGATCCAACCGAATCCGGCTGAAGTTGGCGTTCCTTGAACGTTGAACAAAGCAACTGGGATAGCCGTAATTGCTGCGGCAACCAAGAAGGCCAAAATCATAACTGGCTTCTTAAATACTGAAGGCATCATACCCTTCATAGCACCCAAGAAGATAGCAACCGTCGTTCCCTTCTTGTTAACCTTCCATGAGTTGATCAACAAGATAACAGTCGTTGCAACAACACCGGCTCCGGCAGCACCAGCACCCAAACCTGACAACGTAATTGCCAAGGCAATACCAACCGTTGAGATTGGCGTGATGATGATGAATGAGAAGGCCATAGCGATGGCAATTGACATTGGCAATGGTTGCAAGTCAGTAGCCAAACGAACACCGTCACCAACCCAAGTCGTGATGTAAGCAACGTAAGGTGCGATAGCGCGACCGAACAAAGCAACACCACCACCGATTACGATTGGGCTCAAGATGATAGCAACTGAACCAAATCCGGCTAGGTAACGTGATACCAACCAGATTACCAATACTGCAACCGCAGCAACGATAATGGCGTTGATAACGTCACCGGCACCAGCGGCAATGTAGACATTACCAACTTGTGGGGCACCCGTAATTGGGTTAACGAAGCCCTTTGGTGCAACGGCCCACTTAATTGATCCTGAAGCAGCACCAACCGCGATGGCCATAACACCAACATCAAGCGCCTTCATGCGGAATTGCATAGCAATCGCAACACCAATCAACAATGGAATGAATGATGAGAACAGCGTCAAAATAGCTGACAAATCAAGCGCCCATTGTGCCGTTCCGAACATCTTCAAGATGTACTTCATAACGGCTGATGGCAAAACACCAATCAAGATACCTTGGGCTGAACCAGAAAGTACCTTGAAGAAGAAATCCTTTAACTTTAGCTCGTATGAGCCGTCAAAAAATTCGCTCGTCATAATATTAAATTATACCTTTCAAACCAAACGTCTCTCGCACCAAATAGTTCCCAATTGACGAATCTCACAACGTCAAATTAGTTATTTGAAGGAGGATAAACAATAAAATAATTTCTTACTTAAAGTAAGTTATCACGATTAGTATTCAACTGCAATAGCAGGTGTCTCACCGTTAATGAATGCCAATGAAGCGTCCATTGATTGGTGAACCATCTCTAGAACAGCCTTAGTCGTGTAGAATGCCGTGTGTGGTGTAACCAATACGTTCTCACGAGCAATCAAATCTGCAATCTTTGCGTCAGGGAATTCCTTGTCTGACCAGTCAACGTTGAACAAACCAACTTCTTCTTCGTAAACGTCCATTGCGAAGTCTGAAATCTTACCTGAGTTCAAACCATCGATAACAGCGTCGATGTCCATCAAGTTACCGCGTGAAACGTTAACCAAGACAACTCCGTCCTTCATCTTTGCGATTGAATCAGCGTTGATCATGTGGTGGTTAGCAGGAACACCTGGCACGTACAATGAGATAACGTCTGCTTGTGCGTACAACTCGTCCAAAGTATCAACGTAGATGCCTTCTGCTTCCAATTCTGCGTTACGGTATAGATCGTAAGCAATAACCTTTGCACCGAAGCCCTTCAAGATGTTGATAGCAACACGTCCGATGTGACCAGTTCCGATAACACCAACCGTTTGCATACGAACTTCACGTCCGATTGTTGGTGCCCAACGCAAATCGTGCTTAGCAATCTTTGCATCCAAAGCCTTTGCGCGACGCAACAAACGTGACATTTGAATCATTGAGTGCTCAGCAATAGCGTTTGGTGAGTAAACTGGCACGTTTGAGATTGAGAAGTCAAACTCGCGTGCAGCATCGAAATCGATGTTGTCAGTTCCAACGTTACGCAATGACATCTTGTTGATGCCCAACTCGTGCAAGGCAGTCAAAGTCTCGCGTGTGTAATCCAATTGTTGGTAAACGTTAACAGCGTCGGCTCCCTCTGCCAACTTTGCTGTCTCAGGGTCCAACAACTTATCAGTGTAGCCCACTTCAACTTCTGGGTGAGCTGCAATCCACTCGTTCAATGATGGCTTTTCGTCTTCGCGAATACCGTAAGCAAAAATCTTCATGCTTTTTTCCTCCAAAGCGTTTCTTAACACTTATTCATTATAAGGTAACTTGTGAAGAAGTCAACATGTTTTGTGGACTAAGGCAAAACGATTATCCCGCATTCGGTACTCCATACTTTTTGTGTACCGGTATACCACTACTCTTTATTAAGAAAATTGACTCACAAACTTTTCCCAAAAACCTATGAACTTTTATTCACAAAGGCGCAAATATTTTGCAGAAAAGCAAAAAAGGCGTCTTCGCAAAACGGGAGACGCCTTTCTCTAAAAGACTTGGTATTACTTTTGCTCGTTGGCGCTCGTCATGATCTTATCGACCAAGCCGTACTCAAGTGACTCATCAGCATCTAGCCAGTGATCACGTTCCGTATCACGCTCCAATTGCTCGTAAGGCTTTCCTGTATTGCTTGCCAAAATTTCGTTCAACTTCTTACGAGTCTTCAAAATCTCTTCTGCTGCGATAGCAATTTCAGTTTGTTGTCCTTGTGCACCACCTGATGGTTGGTGAATCATGAATTGTGAGTTAGGCAACATGAAACGCTTGCCCTTAGCACCTGAAGATGCCAAAACAGACGCCATTGATGCTGCCAAACCAATAACAATCGTTTGAACATCAGCCTTGATAAAGTTCATTGTGTCATAGATGGCCATACCGGCGTTAACTTCTCCACCAGGAGAGTTAATGTACATGTAAATATCCTTATCTGGATCTTGCGCATCCAAGAATAGCAATTGGGCAATAATTGCCGTTGCCATTTGTGATTCAATTGGTCCACTGACCATGATAATACGATCAATCAACAAACGTGAGAAGATGTCGTATGAACGCTCCCCGCGTGATGATTGTTCGATAACGTATGGAATTGGTAACATTATTTATTTTCCTCCTGATGTTCAGAATCAGAACATACCCCTATTGTAGACAGTTCGTCAAACATGGTCAAACGATATGAGCCATCCTATGAAATTCCTTTAGGAAGCGCACCTGTCGTTCGCAAATCATCAGCCATTTTCGTCAGCTTACGCAAACGGTGATTAACCCCAGACTTTGAGATTTCACCCGATGGCACATACTTACCAAGCTCTGACAAGGGTTCCTCGCGGTGTGCCAAACGCACTTCCGCAATCTCACGTAGCTTTTCAGGCAAACGTGCCAACCCAATTTCGTTATCCAAGAATTCGATATCGTCGATTTGCTTTTGGCTCGCATTGACCGTCTTATCCAAGTTTGCGTTTTCAGCATTCACCAAACGGTTAACTGAATTACGCATATCACGGATAATTCGTACATCTTCCATCTTAAGCATGGCATTCGTTGCCCCAATGACCATCAGCATGTCACCGATTTTTTCGGCTTCCTTCAGATAAACAATATACCCTGATCGACGTTCAACCACCTTGGCATTCAAATCGAAACGGTTCATCAACTCTTCCAATTGATGAGCTTGTTCTTCATATAGAGAGTAAATCTCCAAATGGTAACGACTCGTCTCTGGATTGTTAACAGAACCAGCTGCCAAGAAGGCACCACGCAAATAAGAACGTGCCTTACCTTCATCAGCCAACCATTCATCAGGCACCGTTGGCAATAATTCGAAATCTTCAAAGATATGCAAATCATCGAGCAACTCATTCACACCTTGCACAATTCGTACGACGTACAAATTATTCTTCTTCAATTTCATTTGACGACGCACCGAAATTTCAGATGGCAATTGATAAAATTGTTGCAACAACCCCAAAATACGACGAGCAGTCGCCGCATTTTCGGTTTGCACATTCAACGTAAATCGCATGTTTGATAGACCCAACGATCCATTCATGCGCAACAAGGCGGACAACTCTGCCTTTGCATTGTCCGGATTATTAATCTCCAGCATCGTCAATTCTTTTTTGACATCACTCGCAAATGACATAAGCCTCCTCCTTTCTACAATTCCTTCGCGTCAGCAATTTGCATAATCAATTGGGCGACAATGTCACCATCGTGAAAGGCACCATCGTCACGCAATTCAAGTAAGTCACCCAAAACAGGGATTGCACCTTCACGACGCACTTCTTCTGGATCAAAGGCCACTTGATGCGACACCTCATTCCACTTTTTCCAATCAATATAGTCATCTGGCACAACACCAGTATTCATAATGACGGCATCAACCACGTTATCGCCAACATGCTTATTCAAAGCACGCAAATGGTCAGCGTCTGAGAAATCATCAGTCTCACCTTTTTGCGTCATAATGTTGGCAATGTAAACCACTTTGGCACGCGTTGCCTTCAACGCTTCAGCGACATTTGGCACGACCAAGTTAGGCAGGATACTTGTAAACAAGCTTCCTGGACCAAGCACAATCACGTCGGCATTCAAAATAGCGTTAATGACCTCACTTGGTGCTTGCGCAACCTCATTCACAGAGTCGGCTTGTGGCGTTACCCAAATATGGTCAATTTGCTTATGCGCAGCCGTAATTTCTGCTTCACCTGATAGTTCCGTGCCGTCTTTAAACTTGGCGTGCAAAATCAATGGTTCATTCGCCACCGGATACACATGTCCTTGGATTCCCATGAATTTGGCCAACATCTGTACACCCGCAAAGATATCATGTTCCTTCTCAGCCATGGCAGCGATAACCAAATTACCTAGCGCATGGTTGGCTAGCATTTCATCATTTTCGTGGAAACGATATTGGAAAATATCAATAATATCTTGTGGCAAAGTTGATAGCGTTGCCATGACATTACGAATATCTCCAGGTGGTACGATGTTCAAATAATCGCGTAGTGTACCAGATGAACCACCGTCATCGGCCACCGTAATAACTGCTGTCAAATCGGCATCGAACTTCTTCAACCCACGTAAAATAACAGGTTGACCTGATCCGCCACCGATAACAACAATCTTCGGTGTTGTCTTAACCGTAAATTCTTCTGTCATGAGCGATTACTACTTTCCTTGCGACGGTTGATATCACGGTGATATTCGTTAACCTTCCAGTCATCGGCCAAGTCTTGGCTCAGACGGTGTGCAAAGGCAACTGAGCGGTGTTGACCACCCGTGCAACCAAACGCAATCGTCAGCGTGCTCTTACCTTCTGCCTTGTACTTAGGGAGCAACCACTTAATCAAGCTACTCTCGCGTTGGTAGAATTCTTCCGCATCCTCACTTGCCCAAACGTAATCCCAGACTTCTTTGTCCAAGCCAGTCTTCTCACGTAACGACGTAATATAGTAAGGATTCTTCAAAAAGCGCACGTCAATTAGCAAATCCGCATCAACCGGAATACCATACTTAAAACCAAAGCTCATCACTTGCACCGCAAACGTTCCTTCGCGGTCTTCATCTGAGCCAAAGTGCTCCAAGATGTAGTTACGCAATTGACGTGGCGCAAAGTCATCCGTATGAATCACTTCACTCGCCATGTCATGAATTTCAGTCAAGCGGTGGCGTTCAGTTTGAATACCGTACAACGTTCCCTTGTCACCTGACAATGGGTGTGAACGACGCGTTTCTTTATAACGAGCCACTAGCTCATCATCAGTCGCATCAATGTAGACGATTTTCAAGTCGTAGTAATCGTTGTTGTCGGCTGCCATCTTCTTAATTTCGTCATCCAAATCATCAAAGAAACTTTGTGATCGCAAGTCAATCATCACTGCTGCACGTTGGATGTTATCTTCATCAGAAATCATCTGCCAGAACTTTGGCAACATTGCAGGTGGTAGGTTTTGCACAGTAAAGTAGCCCAAGTCTTCAAAGGCTTGAATCGCAACAGTTTTACCTGAACCACTCATTCCTGTGACAATAACCAATTCTTTCTTAGCCATGGTTTCCGTCCTCCGTTTTTATCGTGCTAACATTATACCATTTATTGGACACGCCCGGCTATGTGGTTAATCATTTCGCAAACAACGGCACAAAAAAACCAGTCCACCGTGGTGAACTGGTTTTTTTGATTACTTCTTGTTGCTTGCTGCCTTGCGTGCATCGTGCAATGCCTTCAAAGCGCGCTTGCGAGTCTTAATGTTTGGGCTCTTCATCTTACGACGAGCTGATGCCACATCCAACTTTTCAGCCATGATGTTTACCTCACTTTTTGTTTTATATATTCGAATAAATAGAACTTACAAAAAGAAAGTATACACGGTTCCCCACATATCGGCAACCAAAAAGGGCAGTTTTATTGTACCGCTGCTGCACGGGCACGATCACGGTCCATAATTGGACCAAGATATTGACCTGTGTATGACTCTGGTACTGCTGCGATGTCTTCTGGTGTACCAGTCGCAAGCACTGTTCCACCGCCTTCGCCACCTTCTGGCCCCATGTCGATCAACCAGTCGGCTGTCTTGATAACATCCAAATTGTGTTCGATAACCAAGACCGTGTTACCACCATCAACAAGTCGTTGTAACACTTCTAGCAAACGTGAAATGTCATCCACGTGCAAACCAGTCGTTGGCTCGTCCAAGATGTAGAATGTCTTACCAGTTGACTTACGTTGCAATTCTGAGGCCAACTTCATACGTTGCGCTTCACCACCAGACAAAGTCGTTGCTGATTGTCCAAGCGTTACATAACCAAGGCCAACATCAACAATCGTTTGCAACTTGCGACGAATCTTTGGGATTGGCGCAAAGAATTCAACCGCTTGCTCAGCCGTCAAGTTCAAGACATCCGCAATCGTCAAACCGCGGTAAGTAACTTCCAATGTTTCTGAGTTGTAACGCGTTCCGCCACAAACTTCACACGTCACGTAAACGTCAGGCAAGAAGTTCATTTCAATCTTGATGACACCGTCACCCTTACATGCCTCACAACGCCCACCCTTGGTGTTGAATGAGAAACGTCCTTTGTTGTAACCACGCAACTTTGCTTCATTCGTTTGTGCGAACAATGTGCGAATGTCGTCGAAGACACCCGTGTATGTTGCCGGGTTAGAACGTGGCGTACGTCCGATTGGGCTTTGGTCGATATCGACAATCTTGTCGACGTTCTCAAAGCCAGTCATCTTCTTGTACTTACCAGGCTTTTCAGAATTGTTGTTCAATTCCATCTTCAACGCACGCTTCAAAATTGAATTAACCAGCGTTGACTTTCCTGATCCAGACACACCCGTCACGGCCACAAACTTACCCAATGGGAAGTCGACCTTGACGTTCTTCAAGTTGTTTTCAGCTGCGCCAGTGATGGTAATCTTTTGACCATTACCTTCACGGCGTGTTTCGGGAACTGGAATAAACTTCTTTCCTGATAGGTATTGTCCCGTCAATGAATTCTCATTGGCTTCGATTTCTTCAGGCGTTCCAGTGGCCATAATCTCACCACCGTGATCACCAGCGCCGGGACCAACGTCGATGATATAGTCGGCTGCCTTCATGGTATCTTCGTCGTGTTCAACAACAATCAACGTATTACCCAAATCACGCATTTGCTTCAATGAGTTAATCAAACGATCATTATCACGTTGGTGCAACCCAATTGATGGCTCGTCCAAGACGTACATCACGCCTGACAGGTTTGAACCGATTTGTGTGGCCAAACGAATACGTTGGGCCTCACCACCAGAAAGCGTACGGGCAGAACGAGACAACGTTAGGTAATCCAACCCAACATTCTTCAAGAAGCTCAAACGGTCCGTAATTTCCTTAACGATTGGCTCAGCAATTTGTGAATCTTGCTCACCAAACTTAACGTCCTTAAAGAAATCCAATTCTTGGTCAACAGGCATTTCTGAAATTTGACCGATGTGCTTGTTGCCAACCTTAACTGACAAAGCAGCTGGGTTCAAACGGTAACCGCCACAAGCAGAGCAAGTCAATTCGTCCATATAACCGCGCATTTGCTCACGCGTAAAGTCAGAGTTTGACTCACGGTAACGGCGGTCAATGTTGTTCATGACACCTTCGAATGGCAAATCAACATCACGCACACCACCAAAATCATTTTCGTAGTGGAAGTGGAATGGCTTCAAACGTGAACCGTACAACACCATATCTTGTTGATCAGCCGTCAATTCTTCAAATGGCACATCCATTGGAATACCAAATTGCTCAGCAAATTGACGCAACATCTCTGGGTAGTATGAAGAAGAAATTGGGTTCCAGGCAACAATCGCACCATCGGCCAATGTCTTTGACTTATCCGGGATAACACGGTCAACGTCGACCTCAAGCGTCATCCCCAATCCACCACAAATTTCACACGCTCCCATTGGTGCGTTGAATGAGAAAAGTTGTGGCTCCAACTTACCAACGGCGAAGTCCTTAAGGGCACCCGTGTAGTGATCAGAAAATGTGATTGGCTCACCGCCAATGACATCCACCGTCACCACGCCATCAGCCATGCGCATTGCTGATTCAAATGATTCGAACAAACGGGCACGTGAACCGTCACGCAAAATAATACGATCTACCACAATTGAGATATCGTGATACTTGTTCTTATCCAATTCGAATTCATCAGTCACTTCATGCATGTCACCATCGACGACAACACGCACGAAACCTTCTTTTTGAATACGCTCAAAAGCTGACGCGTGTGAACCGCGCTTGTGACGCACAATTGGTGACAAGACTTGCATACGCGTGCCTTCATCGAGAGTATCCGTCAAATAGTTCAACATTTGATCAATTGACGTCTTAACAATCGTGCCGTCTTCAGCGGGATCCGGTTGACCCACACGGGCGAATAGCAAACGGTAGTAATCGTTAATTTCCGTAACTGTACCAACCGTTGAACGCGGGTTCTTTGATGTCGTCTTTTGGTCGATTGAAATTGCAGGACTCAACCCTTCAATCGCATCAACATCAGGCTTATCCATTTGCCCCAAAAATTGGCGGGCATAGGCAGACAAACTTTCAACATAACGACGTTGACCTTCGGCATACAACGTGTCAAAAGCCAGCGAACTTTTTCCTGATCCTGACAAGCCGGTCATTACCACAAATTTATCACGGGGAATTGCCACGTCCACATTTTTCAAATTGTGAGCGCGCGCACCGTGAATGTTAATCCAGTCGTTGGCCATATATTTGCGGCCTCCTTCATGTAGTTTTAGTTAGTTTCATTATACATTGAAAGTCAAAAAGGTGTTAGTTATAACCTAACACCTTTCAATATCTATTAAATTTAAATAAGTAATTATTCTGTATATGGCTTGTCGTTACGTAGGAAGATTTTGAACCAGACGAAGTTCAACACTCCCAGAACCAGCATGAACAAGAAGACGTTGCGAGCACCGACTGCGGTTTGGTGCGCCACACTGGCATGATCAGCTGGATTCACACGCATCAACAATGACGCAATCGTTGTTCCGATTGCCCCTGCGAATTGTTGCGCCGTGTTAAAGATGGCATTTCCATCTGCACGTTCTGGCAATGACAATTGTGCCAAGCCGGCTGTCATTGATGTTCCAAAGGCCAAGTTACGACCCAGCGTCATCAACAAGTAGAAAATCGTCATTGAAATCACGGTTGCATTCAATGTCATTGCTGACCAAACTGCCATGACGACAACAAACAAAAAGTTTCCAAGCAACAATGGCATCTTTGCCCCACGGGTGTCGTAAAGACGACCGTAGATTGGATTCAACAACGCCCCAGCCAACGAACCTGGCATCAAAGCGAAACCGGCAATCATCGTACTTGCGCCAAGCGTCAATTGCACAAACGTTGGCACTGCAAAGTTAACCATCAAGTTGGTAAACATGTACGTCACGTATCCCAACATTGCAAAGCGCAAGGCCTTCACCTTAAAAATACCAAGGTTCAAGAATTGCTTGCTGCTACGCTTTGAGCGGTATAGGAACCCAACAAAGGCTGCCACCGCCACAACGAACAATCCAAACATGATAGCATTGACTGAACCATGCTCTAGTTGGCTCAAGGCCCACAAGAAGCTTGTGAAAGCCACTGCCAGCAAGGCAAAGCTCAAATAATCAAACTTAAACGTGTCATTACGCGTATGTGCCGTTGGAATGGTCTTATACGTAATCACCAGTGACAAGAACGCGACCGGCAAGACCAACAAGAAAATTTCGCGCCAGCCAAGATAGTAGGCTACCACCCCTCCAAAGATTGGTCCGAACGCAGGTGCCAAAGACAGAATCATCGTCCCAAATCCCATGTACTTACCAATTTGCGACATCGGCACGTTCTCCAAAATAATGTTGAACACCAATGGCGTAATCACACCAGTACCAATTCCCTGGATGATACGTCCGACTAGCAACAAGGCAAATGAGTGCGACAAGATTGCTACGACATCCCCAATCAAAAACGCAATAATTGCAATCATAAAGATCATGCGGGGATTGAATTTCGCCTTCAAAAACGCTGACGTTATCATAACCAATGACACCATGAGCAGGTAAGCTGTAGTCAGCCATTGCACAACGCTCAGCGAGATATCAAATTGTTTCATCAAATCTGGGAACGTGACGTTCATTGACGTTTCAGTCAAAATACCCGTAAACGCCAGAATCCCCGTTCCAACAATCGCCCAAATAATCTTTGAGTCGACTGTTCGTGTGTCTTTTGTCATATCTATACTCCCATCAATACAATACGTTTAGTTTGTCATATTTGCCCACTTGGTACAAGGTTCCTTTTCAAATCTGTCCGAATTCACGTATAATGGTAGTATTGAGTTCAAATGGAGGGAAACAAACATGAATCATACGGTTGCAAAGTCTTGGTCAATTAAGTGGATTGCCCAACACATCGCATCATTCATCTTGCTTACTGGTGCCGTGCTCGCGGCGGCCATTGCGTTGACCGCCCTCATTATCGGGGTCGAAGAATTGATTGCCTTGATTGTCGTACAGCGTCCAATCAACACGTACACAAACACTTACGGCAACGCGCTTCAAACCGTGTTGTGGCACTTCTTGATTGTGTTCTCTTTGGTTTCCTTCTGGTCAGCCTTGGACACGTTCATTCCAGCACCACCAAAAAAATAGCATTTAAAAACTCGCTTCTGAACAGCATGCGTTCAGGAGCGAGTTTTCTGTTTACTTCAATTTTTTCGGTTGCAACACAAACGTCGTAGCGGTCAACATCACCACTAAGCCAAGCAACAAGCCAGCCGTCACGTCACTTGGGTAGTGTACGCCAAGATAAACGCGACTAATTGGTAACAAGACAATCTCAGCTGCCAGTACTAGCATCACGATTGCTTTTAGCCAGCGGCGACGCAAGTAGAAAAAGGCCAATACTAACAACGCACCGTAGAACGCCACCGCATTAACTGAATGTCCTGACGGAAATGAAAAGCCACTTTCAGGAATAAGTCGGTCAACCGTTGGACGTGGGCGTTGCACGATTGTCTTGATAATTTTCATTAAGATCGTTGATCCAATGACACTCGTTGCGATGTACGCTGCAATGCGCCAACGACGACGTACCGCGACAATAATCACCGCAATTGCTGTCAACACAACACCAGTCGCTGGTTGCGCGAAGAACGTAACCGCCTTAAAGAACGCCGTCTTCGTTGCGCTAAAGTGACGAATCAATGCCACCCCACTGTTATCATATGCTGTCACCCAGCCCGCATGTTGCATCACACCCACTGTGAAGTCAACAAATATCACCGCTGCAACCAAGCTAACACCCGTTGCAAATCTCTTATGCCACATCTACATAGTCCTCTCTAGAAAAACCTTGGTGAGGCGGTGCGGTGTTGCATCTCAGGAATCATCATGACATGCAATTCATGCGCTGGCACATAATTAATCCCGCTCAAAATAGCTTCACCTACGCCTTGCTCGGCAATCCGCTTTGCAATTGGAACTAGGCTTGGCAAATTTGCCACATCACTCATCGTATTCAATCGATGAATCAAATAATTACCAAACTGACCTAATAATTGTGCCGGCAAATCCAAAGGGCTTTGCGTCGTCAGCATCAAATAAAGGCCGGCCTTACGTCCCTCACGTGCAACACGGAAAATACCATCGCTCGCCAAATCCGCCTCACTCAAATAACGATGCGCTTCGTCAATCAACACCGTTACTGGCAATGTTTTGGGTAACGTTTGATTTAGACGCAAAAGCGCTGTCATCAATAATGACACAATAACCTTACCCAAACCTAAATCATCAGCGTAGTCGGAAACATCAATCACCAAAAACTTATGTGAACTACGTTGCGTACTGAATAACTGCATTAAGTACATGACATCAGTTCGCATCGCTACCGAACCGTCGCGGTCCCGTTGTGGCAAATTCATCAGTTTTTGGAAACGTGAATCCGCTACTAAGCGCGTCATGCGTCGCACAATCGGTAGCAACTTACGAAATGCTTCGTGGTCAATTTCTTGGCCAATTAGGTCAAAGTCATCAACCGGCACCGCAAATTCTTGTTGTAATTGCGCAGGCAAAAGCGTCATATCAGCCGGTTGCGGATAGTGGTATAGTTTGCTGAGCAATTGCTCATGCACAGCCCACTCACGTCCCACTTTGCCATAGATACCTGACTGCTTCACAACGTTCATCTGCAATTTCAAACTTTGCCAAGCATCCGCCACTTTTTCGACTTCTTCAGACTCAGTCGCACCAAAAAAGCCAGCTAACTCAGCACCTGTCAAACGCTCATAATCAATAAACGCATTCCGACCTAGCTTCGCAACAACCGCGTTTGGTAGCGTTGTGTATTCACCAGTCGGATCAATAATAATCGTTGATTGATTTGCGGTTAATAGGCCATGCAAAATGGTCACGGCACTTGTTGACTTACCGCTACCAGTCGCCCCTGTAATTAATAAATGTTGGCGTAAAAGATCGTCAGCTGGGGTCGAAAATTCACTTGTCAGTTGAATATCTACCATCAGACTGCCTACTTCTTAGCCTTTTTGAAATATGGCGCTACCGCTTGGACCAACGTAATCCACACCACCGCAAAGACAACCAACCCAATCAATACCCCCACAGTTTGACCAAACTCAGTAAAGGCCAATTGTGACGCCAACATAATTGGCAATAATTCAATAATTAGTAGCACGAAACGATTCATAATCATAACCCCTCAATATCTATCTGTCGTATTACCAGTATACAAGAAAAGGCGTCCGAACATGGACGCCTTTTGGAAACTATTTACTTAACACCAAGTACGATCGCCGTATAGGGTTGCAGCTGGAAACGATGACCACGTTGCGTCACCTCACCTGCTTGGCAAAGCACTTCGCCCGGTTGCGTGAGCGATACACGATTTGGCTTCTCACTCAAGTTGATGACAACCGTCAATAAGCGACCACCCAAACGACGTTGGTACGCAATCACGTCGGCTGGCATCCCCGATAATGGGTAGAACTCACCTGACACAATCAAGTCACGCCAAAGCGGGTTTTGACGCAGTTGCCCCAACGCTTGGTAATAATGGAGCACTGACTCTGGGTTGGCTAATTCTGTTTGGACATCAACACCATCTCGGTCATCCCCCATTGCCAACCAAGGTACTTGGTCAGAGAAACCACCGAATTCGTCTGGCGTCCATTGCATCGGTACACGACCATTATCACGCGACTTCTTGTTAATCACGTCTAGGGCCTCGGCTTCAGTTAAGCCACCTTGCAATGCCATCTCGTAATTGTTAATTGATGACACATCATTAAAGTCATCAATACTCTCACGATTAAAATTCTTCATCCCCAGTTCTTGCCCTTGATAAATCACGGGCACCCCTGGCAAGAAGTAGTACATTGTCGCCAGCGTCTTTGCTGCCGTTTCCGTGCGATAAGCTGCGTTCGAAATCAACTTTGACAAGACACGTGGTTGATCGTGGTTTTCCAAAACATTGCCCAAATATCCTTCAATGTCATGCACCTGCTTCTGTGAATTAAACATGCGCTCACGCAAGTCACTAGTCGTCCACTCTGATCGACCACGGTACCACTCATCCGTGTTTTCAACTTCAATGTTCATATATGAGAAATCAAAAATCATTGAGAAGTAGCCATCCGGCCCGATGTACTTGTTCAAATCTTCATCCGGTACACCATACGCCTCACCAATCGTGACTGCATCATGCTTCGCAAAGGTTTCGGCCTTCAGCTCACTCAAAAAGTCATCGATACCTGGTCGGTTTTGCACCTTCTTAAGCACCGACACCAACCCGTCTGGACCATCGCTTGGCAAACTTGCCCAATCCAAATCTTTCTTCAAGTGGGTAATTGCATCGATACGGAAACCAGCAACGCCCATCTCCAGCCACCAATTAATCATGTCGTAAATGTCACGACGCATGGCTGGATTTTCCCAATTCAAATCAGGTTGCTCCGGCGCAAAACTATGGAAGTAGTACGTGCCAGGTTCGCCAGGCACTTCCGTCCACGTTGACCCACCAAACAGACTACGCCAATTGTTTGGCACTTCCCCATCAGTCGTCGTCTTGAAAATGTAGTAATCACGGTACGGACTCTGCTTGTCCGCCAATGCCGCTTGGAACCACTCGTGTTCATCCGACGTGTGATTCACGACGAGGTCCATGATAATTTTCATACCGCGCTTGTTAGCCTCGGCCAATAATTCTTTGAAATCGGCCATCGAACCAAACTGCGGATCAATATCTTGGTAGTCAGAGATGTCATACCCCATGTCGACCATCGGTGACTTGTTGCTCTTATGCTAGATTTACGGACAGATTTTTCTCTGCCCTGTAAACTAATAGCAGAGGAGCATTTTTTATATGATTCGATATTCACCAGAATTTAAGCAATCTCTTGTCGAGATGCACAACCAAGGGCGTTCTTACACTGAACTAGCCGCTGAATACGGGCCTTCGGCCGATTCAATCCGTAACTGGGTCAAATTGTACACAGTCCACGAAGTGGACGGCGAAAAATGGACGCAAGCTGATGTAAACGCATTACAAAAGGAAAACGCCAAACTTCGCGAAGAACTTGAGATTTTAAAACGAGCCGCGGTGTTGCTTTCGAAGTACAATTAACGCAAAATCGCGAGTTAGGACTGGAAATCATTGACCGGTCACTCGCAATGGGACACCGCATAACAAGCGTTTTATCGGCTTTGAACATTGCTCGAAGCACGTATTATCAATGGAAAAACTGGCAACCTAGCCAACGAGAAACACGGCGTAATGCTCTGAAAACGGCAATTAAAGCCGTTTATAACACCAATCGTGGCATCTATGGCTACCGTCGTATCGCAGCGTTCTTGCGCTTCATTTTGAAGACTGATGTTGGCGATCGTTTGGTTTGGGAACTCATGAATGAGCTCAATCTCAAATCTCGCATGGTCAAGAAGTCATACAAGAAGCCAACAACAACCACTGACACACCTCAAAAGCCCAACCTCATGAAGAAGTTGGATAATTTGAGTGGCGTTCTGGCAACTGACATTACATACATCCAGTTGATGAATCGTGAGTGGGTTTATCTGGCAACCGTCTATGACCCAGAAAAGCGTCGCGTAGTCTCATACGGACTAAGTCCAGAGATGACCAAGGAATTCGCAACATCCGTCGTAGTTAAGGCTCTAAGAGCCAACGGTAAGCCAAAGATGATTCACAGCGACATGGGAAGCCAATACACTTCTAGCCTGTTCGAAGGAACATTACAAAACTCTGGAATAAATCACTCTTACTCCCGTAAGGGGCATCCTTACGATAACGCTCGTATCGAGAGCTTCCATTCGCTCATCAAGCGCGAAATGATTTATCACGAAGAGTACAGGACCATTGATGATGTCCGGGTGTCTGTCGAGTGGTATGTGAACTGGTACAACAACAGTCGCATCAACTCACGCACTGATTGGCTTCGGGCCGCCTAGACCAATGTCTGGTTTACTTAATCTCGATTATCGGCACCAGCCGGTACGACACAGTTTATAAGCCGTCACTTGTGAATTTCAAAAATTCGCCTTGTGAAGGCTTATTTACCGCACGCTACAACTTGTGAAATCCGGCCGGTTCACAATCTATACCACTCGTTTTCTCTCGACGGAAGGGCTGAGCCCTGTTCCGCCTACAAAAACACCCAGAAATCACGCCATTTTAGGCTGAAATCCGGGTTTTGAAAATTTTTCGGAGTCCGGCACCTCTCGGTGCCGAAAAAACCTGTCCATAATCTTGACATCAGCGCCTGTAAACTGGTGAGACCCAAATCATTGTGACCCCAAATCACGAATATAATCTAATCGTGAAATAATGCCGCGGATATCACCAATCCCGTCGTGATTTGAATCTTGAAATGAACGTGGATAGACTTGATAAACAACTTCGTCCAACCACCATGGTTGATTTGCCATACTATTACTCCCCTAAAAAATAGTTATTTGCAGGTTCAATATACCGAATCGCTACGCATTCATGCAACAAATCACCCTCATTTTATGAAAACGTTTGCATTTGGGTTTAATCCGTGCGAAAGTTAATGTCATAGGAGGGACTATTGCATATGACATTAAACATTCCAACACTCACATTAAACGATGGTCATCCACTACCCGTGCTCGGACTTGGGACTTACCAAATCCGCGGTGGCGAGGGGATGCAACAAAGCTTGGCAGCTATTCAAAGCGGTTACCGCTTGATTGATTCTGCAACTAACTATGACAACGAAGGTATCGTCGGCGAAGCAATTCGTCGTTCAGGTATTCCCCGTTCTGAATTTTTCATCACCTCAAAGTTGCCTGGTAAGTACCACGGCTACGAAGATGCTTTGATGGCGGTGCAAGAATCATTGGCACGTATGGGGCTTGATTACTTCGACTTGTTCATCATTCACTGGCCTTTGCCTAAGCGTGATAAGTACGTCGAAGCTTGGCAAGCCTTGGTCACGGCACAAAAGCTTGGTTTGATTCGCTCAATCGGTGTATCCAATTTTGAACCAGAGCACCTTGACCGCATTATTGCCGAAACTGGCGTGACGCCAGCGGTTAACCAAATCGAAATCCACCCTTACTGGGTACAAGAGCAAAACCTACTTGAAAACGAGAAGCGTGGTATTTTGGTTGAGGCTTGGAGCCCACTTGGCCGTGGTAGTGCGTCAATGCGTGAACAAGTCGTGATTGATATCGCTAACAAGTATGGTAAGACACCAAGTCAAATCATCACCCGTTGGCATATCGACCGTGGCATCGTGCCAATTCTACGTTCAACGAACCCAGTGCACCAACGCGAAAACGCCGCCGTGTTTGATTTTGCGTTGACCACTGATGAAATCGCTGCGATCAACGGGTTGAACAAGCCTGACGGTCGTATTGATGGTCAAGATCCAAACGAATACGAAGAATTTGAATAACAAATACGCCGACCTGGTTTTAAACAGGTCGGCGTATTTTTAGTTATTCAAGATATCTGCGACACGCTTTTGTAGTGCTGGTACAACTTCCGTTTCAAACCACGGGTTCTTGGCAAGCCAGATGTTGTTGAGTGGAGATGGGTGCGCCAACGGCAAATACCGCGGGCCAAAATCCGCAAAGCGATGCACCACGCTGGTTAACGATTCACTCGCTTTGATTGGCAAATAATGCTGTTGGGCATATTTACCAACCAGCAAAATCAGTTCGACATCCGGCATCGTATCAAGTAGTCGTTGATGCCACTCACCTGCCACAAATTTTCGCGGTGGCAAATCGCCACTCTTTCCCTTGCCCGGGAAATAAAAATCCATCGGCAGCACTCCGATTACCCCTGACTCGTAGAAGGTTTTACGGTCGATGCCCATCCACTCACGCAACCGATCACCACTTTTGTCGTTAAACGAAATCCCTGTTTGCTCAACAACCGCACCCGGCGCCTGGCTAATAATCAATATTTTAACGGTTGGCGCAATCATATAAATCGGCTCAAGACCGCGCGCTGTAAACGCAGCATTACGCGGATCAGCCATAATCTCTTGTTTTAAATCCACACCGTCACCTCCAAAAAAATCGGTACTACATCAATTGTAGTACCGATTCATCTTAACTGAGTTTAGAAACTAAACTTATTAGCATTATCTTCCTTGATGTAGATTGACTTCAAACCTTCACCTTCAAGGAACTCACGGAATGGCACAAGCGCTTCAGCTTCGTACTTTTCCTTGTATTCCTTGACCACGTCTTCGCTGTACAAGTTTGTATCAAGCTTCAACGTTTCAACTGGAATTGGACGGTCCTTGGTAATCTTCGCATCCACAACGACAACGCGACCTTGCTTGTAGTAATCAACCGCTTCTTGCATCACACGGTCAATATCTTCAATACGGTTAACGGTCAAACCAACGGCACCTTGCGCTTCACCAACCTTGGCGTAATCAACATCGGTAAAGTCGACCCCGAAGTTGTACTCGTTGGTGTCTTCATACTTGTTCTTGATGAAACCGTACTCCGTGTTCGTAAAGATAACGTTGATCATTGGCATGTCGTAACGCACACTCGTGACAACATCAGGATACGTCATTGAGAACGCACCATCACCGATAATGTTCCAAACTTGACGATCTGGGTAAATATTCTTGGCACCGATACCACCCGGCAAAGCGATTCCCATTGTTGCGAACAATGGGGATGTACGCCACATTTGCTTAGGGTTCATGTGCAAGTGACGCGTTGACAATTGTGTCACGTCACCGACATCAGTTGAGAAGATGGCATCTTCATCAGCTAGCTTGTTGATGGCATTGTAGACTTGGTAGGCTTGCAACGGTCCTTCTGTCTTTTGCTCCAACTTGTTCATGTAGTCGCGCCAGTTTTGAACGTTCTTGATGTTTGCTTGCCACCATGGTGTATCCGCTACTGGTTCAACCTTTGCCAACAACGCCTTCAATGATTCACCCGCATCAGCCAAGATGGCGACATCCGTTTCGTGACGCTTACCAAGCATGTCTGGGTTCGCATCGATTTGAATGAACTTCTTCACGTTACGGAACGTTCCCTCAACTTCTGAGAATGGGAAGTTTGTTCCGATGAACAATACCGTATCGGCCTCCAAAACAGCTTCATTGGCTGGCTTCCAACCAACACGGAACGCTGAACCAGTCAATGCTTCAAAGTCCCAATTGAAGTTGTCGAAGTTCTTTCCGGTCGTAATCACCGGTGCCTTAATCTTGCGTGACAACTCTTCCACCAAGTCACCGTGACCTTGGGTTCCGAAACCAGCATAGATAACCGGACGCTCCGAAGCCTTCAAAATAGCAACAGCCTCATCAATTTCTTCAGCCTCTGGTGCTACTGGCTTGTAGCGCTTGTACTTCGTTCCTGAAGAGTACAAAGGTGTTGAGTAGATTGACTCAGCATCCAACTCAGCAAAGCCAAAGTCAGCTGGCACTTCAAGCACCGCAACACCACGCTTTGAAATGGCGGTACGAATTGCATCGTCCACCAAGTGTGGCAATTGCTCAGCTGTAGCGACACGACGGTTGTAGACCGCAATGTGATCGTACATTGGATTTTGGTTCAATTCTTGGAATGAATCCATGTTCAATTCACGCACTGGCTTTGATCCCAAAATCGCTAGCACGGGGATGTGATCCATATACGCATCGTACAATCCGTTAATCAAGTGTGTGGCACCCGGTCCACCTGACCCAACAGTTACGGCAATGTTTCCCCCGAACTTATATTGCATAACGGCAGCCATCGCACCAATTTCTTCGTGCTTAACTTGGATAAACTTCACCTTGTTTTCTGGATTTCCCATCGCATTCATCAAACCACTTAGCGTACCAGAAGGAATACCGTACATGGTATCAATCCCCCAGCCTTCCATGACCTTCAATGCTGCTAATCCTGCAGAAATCTTCTTATCTGACATCTTTATAAACCCCCATACGCACATTCTTGTAAGCGCTTTCTTAGGTTCATTTTAGTCTTTTGATTTAGGCAAAGTCAAATTATATATTTCAATGCCATGTTAAATTTCATGCAATACCGTCATGTTATTAATGACGCTTCCCCCACCAATCAATACCAGCCCAACCAAGAATCAATCCAATCACAATGCTACCCACGGCTGCGACGATAATCATTTCCGTTGACGTTTGTGGTTCGGCGCCAGTTGGTGCTGGCTGTGATTTCGTGACAACCGTTGGCGTCTTATCATCTGGCTTATCTGGCACAACTCGTGCAGCTGGCTTCTCCTCAGATTTCGTCATTACAGCTGGCTTCTGTATTGGTACAACACCAGCTGCGACAATCGGCGTTTGCTTAACCAGCTTTTCCGTTTTGGCAAACTGCGGCGTTGCTACAGGCGCCGTTTTAATCACTTGTGCTTTGATTTGCTTCTGTGGTGTTTCTGGTCGCATGACACCTTCAGTCAACATTGCTACTGTTGTATCCTGCTCAGTTGTCTCGTTCACTGATGGTAGTGGCGCGGCGCCTGGCATACCTTCTAAGCGGAAGGTCACATCATACCAATTATCATAGACGAAACTGCCAGTGCGGAAATCAACGTGCATGTTTTCGATAAACAATGGCTTAGCAACCTGTTCAGCCGTTAAATCGAACGCATAGGTCATGATATATTCAGATCCCACCAAGTTCGCTGATAATTGACGACCACTCGTGAACGTAATGCTGTTAGGGCCATAATTAGCCGGTACTTTAGCCGTAATCGTTAACGTGCCTGTGCCATCTTCGTCAGGTTCAAACGTTGCAGCCGACTTGATGTAGTTACTTGCCACAGAGGTTAGGTTACTGCCATCCCCTTTCAACACGGCCAACGTGACTGGCAAACGACTCGGTTGTGCCACCTCTGTTTTAACCGTGAAAGGTTGCTCCACTGTCCCACTAAAGCGACTGTTAATTCCACTGGCACTTTTGTTGTCCCAAGACAAAAAGGCGGAACTATCTGGCTTAACGCCTTGCAGCGTCACCTGACCGTTTACCGTTTTAAGCGGTGCCCCATCTTGTTGCAAGGCAATGCCATTACCCGACGTGTCTTTGACTGACAATGGCACCGTTGCTGTCGTTTCACCACTCTTCAACCCAATGGCTGCGTTAGTGACCGACTGGTACTTCGCATTCAGATAAGATAGTCCCTGCAAATTTTGCAATGGACTCAAATCTGATACGTGATTACGTAATAGATTCAATGACGTCAGCTTTGTTAAACCAGCCAGCGGTGCCAAATTAGCAACTTGCGCATTTGAAAAGCTTAGGTCAGTCAAATTCGTTAATTGCTTAAGCGGTGTTAAATCACTGACTTGGTCCTTGCTAAAGTTCAAACTTTGCAGTTGGCGTAAACCAGCCAACGGCGTTAGGTCAGAAATTTGATCATTAAAATCGATTGATAACGTCACCAACTTGGGCATGTACGAAAATACCTGCACCGCATTATTCGTTAACCCCATCTGCGAAAATGTCGCTTCTTGTAAGTTAACTAGTGAGCGCAACATCGAAATATCATTGCTACGATTATTCCCAATCGACAACGTTGTTAAGTTTGTGAGCGATGCAATCGGTGTGTAATCGGTTAGCTGATTTGAACCAACCTTCAAAGCAGTCAGTTGATGCATCCCCGCCAATCCTTGGACTGACGTTAACTTATTACCAGCAATTCCCAAATAACTTAGTTTAGGCAAATCAGTCACCGGTGGCACCGTTGTCAGATCATTGTTCTGCATTTCTAATTCTTCAAGCGACGTTAATTGGGCGAGCCCCGCCAGCTTATCCGGTTGCGTCCCATAGTCGTCTGCAACTAAATTCAGTGACTTAACCGGTGTCCCTGCAAGTGGCGTCAAATCTGGCATTACACTCGCCTTGTTCATGCGCAAGCTAACGTCAGTCAGATTGTGTAAATGTTGTAACGGTGTAATATCTGTGATCGTGTTACCTGTTAAATCAAGCGCCCGCAAGTTCGTCGCAAACTCAAGTCCTGACAAATTAGTGATGCCATCATACGTCAGATTGAGTTGCGTAATTGTCGCAACGTTATCCTTCGTCAATGGTGTCCCCTTCCCCAAGGCAGCTTGTAACGCCACGCGCAAAGCTGCATCAGGCACCCAACTTGCGACATCTTCAGTTGCTGTGCTTGTTAGTGTTGCCTCCGCGTGAACTGGCACGTTACTTGTCGTCATCCCCACAATGCCCCCAAGCAATACCCCACTAATCAAAACAGCATGTTTTATTCGTTCGATTGTTCCTTACCTTCGCATTCCCATAGATTAAATCCTACATAATCTAAGTTTACGGGAATGTGAGTTGTTGAACAAAAACCGATTTTTAACATGACGTTAAACGTTGCCAGAAATTTTGGACAAAAAAAGCCGTTCGAATCATCTGACTCGAACGGCTATCGTCATTAATAACGTTTAAGAAGTTGCGCAACCCCGATTGCCAACAGACCAATCACCGCACCAACAATCGGTAGTGTTTGTAAGCCAACATGGGACATCACCATGTTACCCACAAATGAACCACCAGCAATACCGAAGTTTAACGCTGATACATTGAGCGCTGAAGCAACATCAGTATGCGCTGGTGCCAGCTCAGTTGTCGTTATGATAATGCGACTTTGCAACGATGCATTACCCATGAATGCCACTAACCCAAGTAGTGCGACACCCATCAAATACCAACCAGCCTTCGGTAATACTACCAACTGGATTCCCTGCACAACTGCTTGCGCTAAGAACACACCCATTAGTACATTTAGCGACTGGCGGTTCGCTAGTCGACCACCAATCACATTTCCTATTGTGACAAAGACACCATACAGTACTAGCACCCACACAACACTAGTCGTTGAAATGCCAGTTACTTGTTGGAGATAAGGTCGGATGTACGTGTACAACACAAAGGTTGCCCCGAATCCAAGCGTTGCCATCAAGAGGGTTAGGGAAATGCGCGGCTGTCGAATAACAGTAATAATTCCTAACAATTGGTTGTCCGTAACTGAAGGCGCTGCCGACTTGGGCACTTGGATTAAGACACCCAACCAACCGATCAATCCAATGATGCCGACTACCGCAAACGTTGCGCGCCAACCGACGACATCACCTAAGTAGGTGCCAAATGGTACACCGAAGACCGTCGCAACAGTCAGGCCACCAAATAACCACGAGGCCGCTTCACCCTTCTTATCTAGTGGTGCCATGTTCGTCAGATATACCGACGCTGTCGCGAAGAACACACCGTGCACCACAGCGGTCAATGCGCGGGTCACCAACAAAAGCCCATACGAAGGGGCTACCGCGGAAGCGACATTCAATACCGCAAACGCAAACATCAACCACGTAAACAAGCGACGACGAGCTACCCGACCAACAAAACTTGTTGCAATTGGCGCACCGACCGCTTGTGCAATTGCATACCCGGTCACAAGTAAGCCAATCATCCCTGTCGAGACATGCATATCCTTGGCAATATCTGTCAGCATTCCTACCGGCACAAATTCAGTGGTGCCAATCGCGAAGGTCGAAACAGCCAACGCAATCGCAATTTTATAATATTTAGTCATCTCAAAAACACCTCACGTAAAGCAACCACTTTACCGCATTTCAGATGATAACACCACCTCACCACAAAAAAAGATTGGCTTCTCAGCGAAGCCAATCTTCATACGTCATTGGTTTTACTTAATTCGACCGCCTATAATCGGCACGTTCTTCAAGCCATCCGTTCCAACCAAAGCTAGAACGAAGATAACTGCACTCACAGCGAAGTGAACCCAAGTTACACCGCTACCGAATGGCATAAGCGACAACCCAAGTACAATAACAAGAATCTTCCAGCCCCAGTAATTAAGGCCGATGTCGTTGAAACGTCGGACCATCAATGAAAGTGATGGTACTGCAATGGCAAGTACTGATACAAAGAACAATACGCCAACAGCAACGATACCTGTGTTATCAACACTTGCTGAAAGATGTACCAATAAGTTGTTGCTGAATAGTGCCAAAAGCAAAGCAATCATTCCAAGCCAAACGGCCTGCCACAACACATTCAAGAAATAATCCTTACGCGTTGTGCGACCCTTGAAGTCAAAGATGTGCTTCCAAAATCCTTGGAATGCTGCTGTCATAGTCGTCATTGTTAAACCCCTCCAACAATCTAAAAACGAATAGTTTTGATCATCAAGGTGGAAACTCCCTTATCTCCATCTGACACAGTTAGTATATTCCTTCACAATTTATCCTTCAAATAATAAGTCTTATATTTCAGACTTTTCATATTTTCATGCTAATCGTAAAGAAACCAACAAAAAAACGCGTTCGCAATCGAAATTGCAAACGCGTTTTTTGTTTTTGGATTCGTTTCCAATCCAGAAAGTGAAAATCGAAAGATTAACGCTTTGAGAATTGTGAAGCCTTACGGGCCTTCTTCAAACCTGGCTTCTTACGCTCCTTCATACGAGCGTCACGAGTCAACAATCCAGCCTTCTTCAAAGCTGCACGGAAGTCAGGATCCACTTGCAACAAAGCACGTGAGATACCGTGACGGATAGCACCAGATTGACCTGAGAAACCACCACCGTTTACGTTAACCAAAACATCGTAGTTTCCTAGAGTTTCAGTAACGTTGAATGGTTGTACCATAACCTCACGCAAGTTAGCGAAAGGAATGTATTGTTCAGCTGAACGACCGTTGATCGTGATTGCACCGTTACCAGGTACCAAACGTACGCGGGCAACAGAGTTCTTACGACGGCCAGTTCCGTAGTATTGTACTTGAGCCATAATTAACTATTCTCCTTTCGTTAAATTAAATAAGGTTAGTGATATCCAACACTTCAGGGTTTTGTGCTGCGTGTGTGTGCTCTGAACCAGCAAACACGTGCAACTTCAAACCTTGTTGGCGACCAAGAGTACCCTTTGGCAACATGCCGTGAACTGAAAGCTCGATCAAACGTTGTGGGTTCTTCTCTCGCAAGTCACCAGCTTGACGCTCCTTCAAACCACCTGGGTGGTTTGAGTGGTGGTAGTAAATCTTGTCCGTAGCCTTCTTACCCGTCAAAGCGACCTTTTCGGCGTTGATAACGATAACGTTATCACCAGTGTCGACGTTAGGCGTGAAAGTAGGCTTGTTCTTACCACGCAAGATTGATGCTACGACAGTTGACAAACGTCCCAATGCAATATCAGTTGCATCGATGACATACCACTTGCGATCGATCTCACCTGGCTTTGCCATATAAGTTGTACGCATGGAAAATTCCTCCAATATTCTGTTTGTTTACTTTACCAATAATTAAAAAAGTCGTACCAGGACATTCCCATTGCGGTGTGGTAAACAATACCGAGATTTATCTTACCTTTTTTCTGACCAAACGTCAACGGCAATAGCCCTCGGATTTAGTAATTTCGTTAGTTTTCGGCCAATCTAATTAATAATCAACCGACATCAAGTAAAGACCCTGAGCTGGAGCCGTGAATCGGGCTTGTTGACGATCCTTCACCGCAAATAAACGTTGAATATCGTCGACTGGTCGTGAACCATTTCCAATCTCCAACAACACACCGACCATGATACGAATTTGATTGTACAAGAATCCATTACCTGAGAACTCAAACCAAATTTCATCGTCTTCTGGCTTCTCCCACATCTTAGCTGAGTAAACCGTGCGGACCGTCGTTTTTTGTTGGAAACCTGAGGCGACAAAACTCAACCAATCGTGTTCACCAACGTAATCGCCGATGGCTTGCTGCATCAAACTCGTATCGATACGGCGGTGCCAGTGACCGGTGTAGTTACGCTTAAACGGATCGATGAATTCAGTCGTTGAAAGACGGTATAGATACGTCTTATTGTGAGCGCTGAACTGCGCGTGGAAAGACTCATCCACCTTTTCAACTGACTTAATACCGATGTCGTAAGGTAACATCGTTGAAAGTCCTTTACGTACTGCCTCGTTCGGAATATCAAATGGCAAATCGAAGTGCACGACTTGTCCCATTGCGTGAACGCGCGCATCAGTACGACCCGATCCCTGCACTCGAATGTGTTCTGTTGGATCCTTGGCCATCTTATTAACGACTTTTTCCATCTCTAGTTGCACAGTTCGCTTGCCAGGCTGAACCTGCCAACCATAAAATTCTGTGCCATCATACGAAATTGTTGCTTTGTATCGTGGCATCTCTTCTCTTCTTTCTAAATCCAGCGCGTTGCAATTAAGACAACGGCAAATACGATAAATCCAATGACTGCAACCGTATCTTGCTTGCCCCAAGTCAAAACACGGTACTTCGTGCGGTGATCACCACCACGGTAACCACGGGCTTCCATAGCATCCCCAAGCTCAATTGCACGCTTAATCGCGTTAATGAACAATGGAATAAGCAATGGTACAAACGCCTTAATGCGACTAACGATGTTTCCTTCGTTGAATTCAACACCACGTGCACGTTGCGCATTCATAATCGTCTCGGCTTCATCCATTAGTGTTGGCACAAAGCGCAACGCAATTGACAACATCAAGGCCAACTCAGCAACGGGGAAGCCTACCTTTTTCAAAGGCGCCAGCAAATTCTCCATTGCGTCCGCAACTGCTAGTGGCTGGGTTGTTAGTGTCAAAATGGTTGAAAACATGATAATCAAGACGAAGCGTACGAACACTTCGATACTGTTAATCACACCATCCGTGGTAATCGTGATAATCCACCAGTGCCAAAGTACGTGACCTGTTTGGACAAAGAATAATTGCAAAAGTGTTGTGATAAACATCAAAAACAATAATGGTCGTACGCCACGTAAGAAGACACCAACACCCAAGCCAGTTAAGGTAATGGCCATCAACGTAAAGATTCCGGCAACCACATAACCAGCCACATTATTGGCAAAGAAAATCACAAAAATAAAGGCGATGCTGAGCACTAGTTTTGTGCGCGCATCCAAACGGTGAATCCATGACTCACCGGGCATATAACGTCCAATCAAGAGGTTATTAAACATGCGCTTCCCCTCCTAATTTTGCAGCCAATTGATCCGCCAATTGGTCGATATCTAAGACATTTTCAAGTTGCAAGCCCTTATCGGCAAGTTGATCCGCAAACTGCTTGGCGATTGGCACATCAAGTTGCTTTTCATGGAGCCACGCCACATCCGCAAAGACTTCGGCTGGCGTCCCTTCTTTCACAACGGTACCGCCTTCGAAAATAACCACGTGATCGGCATATTGCGCAACATATTCCATTTGGTGCGTAATCAACACGACCGTCATGTCGCGTTCCTTTTGCAAGCGTGCAAACAGTGTCATTAATTCTTCTTGCCCAGCAGGATCTAGTCCAGCCGTGGGCTCATCAAGAATCAACAAATCCGGTTCCATTGCCAAAACGCCGGCAATCGCGACACGGCGCATTTGACCACCAGACAACTCAAAAGGTGAACGCTCATCAAATCGTTCAGCCATCCCCACCGTGCGCAAGGCACGTTGGGCAGCTTCTTTCGCTTCGGCTTCCGACTTACCAAAATTCTTTGGACCAAACATCACGTCCTTCAAGACCGTCTGTTCAAATAATTGTGCTTCAGGGAATTGGAAAACAAGTCCCACGTGAGCACGCATTTGGTTCAGCTCTTTTGGCTTCGTTGTTGGCACAATCCGTTGTTCACCAATCGTAATTTCGCCAGCCGTTGGGATTACCAACCCGTCTAGGTGCTGCACCATAGTCGACTTACCTGAACCAGTGTGCCCAATTACTGCCGTGAACTTTCCTTCTGGCATGGTGAAGTTAACATCATGCAAACCTGGCGTCGCGAATGGCGTGTTCAATTGATACGTAAAACCTACTTGGTTGAAATTGATTGCCATAGCCAATCCACCATCCCTTCAGTCGTTAAGTATGAGTCGGGAACATCAATCCCACGTTCACGCAACTTTTCCTTTAGTTGTTCTGCGAAAGGCACTGCCAAACCGAATTCGCGCAACTTTTCAGCGTTGGCAAAAACGTCTTCTGGCGTACCTGTTTGCATCAAATCACCATCGTTAATCACGATAACGCGGTCAGCACTCGCTGCCTCTTCGATGTCGTGCGTGATTGAGATGACCGTCAACGTGTCACCAAGTTGACGCTTCAAATCATGCACCAACGCAATCATTTCACGACGTCCCTTGGGATCAAGCATGGCCGTTGCTTCGTCCAGGATTAAGATTTGTGGTTGAATGGCAAGCACAGATGCAATTGCCACACGTTGCTTTTGACCGCCAGAAAGGCGGGCAGGTTCGCGATCTGCGAACTTAGCCATGCCAACCTTTTCAAGTGCTTCTGTAACGCGAGGCACCATTTCTTCACGTGGAATACCACGATTTTCCATCCCAAAGGCCACATCGTCAGCTACCGTTGCGCCGACAAATTGGTTATCCGGATTTTGAAAGACCATCCCCACTAAGTCACGAATGGCCCACATGTTATCTTCGTTAACTGGCGTGCCGGCAATCGTAATCTCACCTGCCGTTGGCGCCAACAAATAATTCAATAGTTTCGCTAAGGTCGACTTACCCGACCCATTATGTCCAATAATCGCAATCCACTCACCTTGATTGATCGTTAATGAGAGATCATTCAAGGCTGGTGTCTCACTATTTGGATATGAGTACGTCACATGCGACAACTCGATAATTGGCGTCATGTTCACGCCCCCCTTACTTATTTTTTGCTACTTACCATAATACCAAACTCGACCTATGTTTTGTGGCGTTTGGTGCAATTTGTCGGGTACAATAGTTTTGAGAGGATTTACATATGTCAGACATCGATTTAAGTCGCTCAGCCGACTACCGTAACGTCACGGACTTTTTCAAAGGTCAATCGGATGACGAAATAAAAGCCGCCCTAGACGAGCGTCGTGGCGACATGATTACCATCATGCAAAACCTAAGCCATGATTTCAACAAAGCTTCTGCCGTACGTAACAGTAATGCGTTTGGTATGCGCAAGATTATTTTCCTAAACCCCGAAAACCCTGCGATTCCTGATTCTACGGAAGGCATCAAGAAATGGGATCGTCGCGGGTCACTGGGTACCCAAAACTATGAACACATCGAACACCATCGCGTGACTGATTATCAGGGGTTATTCGATAACTTACATGCTGATGGCTATACGATTTACGCCGTCGATAATACACCTGGCTACAACCCACAATCAGTGTATGACGTACAATTCCCGGCTAAGTCCGCCTTCCTATTTGGGGAAGAAAAACTTGGCTTAGCGGATGATTTAATCGACGCGGCTGATGCCATGATTTACATTCCACAATATGGTAGCGTACGCTCAATTAACGTTAGCGTCGCCCATGGCATTATCTCAGCCTTCTACGCTTCACAGCATATGTAAAAGGGAGCACGATGAACTTAATCATCGTGCTCCCTTTTCATTTATTACTTCTTCAAGTCGTTGTAACGTGACTCGTGCTTACCGTACAAGCTACGTCCAAGCGTCTTCTCCAAGAATGGCGTTACCCAGTAGTCCAAACCGAACGTGCGACCTGAACCGTTCATAACGGCCAATGAAGCGAACGTCAACAAAACCATTGACGTTGTAGCTGAACCAGCAAAAATCAATACCAATCCCAATACAAAGGCAACGAAACCGGCAATTGACGTCAAAAGACCAAAGGCAATCAACCAACCAACAACCGTGGCAATCATACCAATTGTTCCTGAAACTGATGCACCTGCAGAAATCCACAAGATACCAACAACAATACGTAGTGGCACAGTCCACAAAACGTTACCCATACGTGACGTCCAACCATAGAATGGCGTACGACCATTTGGCGTACGGAAGAACTCGTCCATCAAGTAGTGGAAGATGTGGTAACCACTCGTAATTTGCGCAAAGAAGTACAAGTTAATGATGTGCTTGAACATGTTGGCAAAGAAGCCAGACAATGGCAAACCATTCTTACCAAGCTTTACGCTACCAAGTTGCTCAGCAATTCCAACCGTGTAGTGCGCACCGATTGAAACAGCGTAACCTTGGTAGTGACCCTTGAAGGCCTTACGTGATCCCTTACCCAACAAATCGAAGATGATGTTAGGAACAGCTGTGTTAGCAGCAGACTCTCCACCTTCAACCGTTTGTGGCGTCCAACCTGAACGTGGGTTGTCAGGAATTGTACGAGCAGGCTCTTGGTAGGCTGCCACGTCACCAACAACATAAATGTCTTCTTCACCCTTAGCACGTGAGTAGTCATCGGCCATAAAGCGACCAGCAGGGCCTTGTTCCAAGCCCCACTTTGAACCTTGCTCCTTAGCCTTAACACCGGCCGTCCAAACCAACGTTTCAGTAGGAATTTCCGTACCGTCCTTCAGAACGGCAGCGTGTTCCTTCACTTCAACAACACCGGCAGACTTACGCATGTTAACACCGTGCTTGATCATGTATTGCTCACCCTTGTCAGCAAGCTTACGGTTCGTCAACATGTTCAAAATTGTTGGCGCAGCTTCAATCACGTCAATCTTAATTTCTGATTCATCCAAGTTGTTAGCTTCGGCAAGCTCACGACGTTGTTCAATCAATTCACCGGCCAATTCGACACCAGTAAATCCTGAACCAACAACCGCAATACGCAACTTAGCTTCGCGCTTGGCTGGATCCAACTCCATAGCACCTTCGCGAATAACTTCTTCGATGTGTGAACGAAGGCGAACAGCTTCTTCAAATGACCACAACGTGTAGCCGTACTCCTCAACACCTGGCGTACCAAATGTATTAGTCGTACCACCAGTTGCCAAGACCAACTTCTCGTAAGGAATGTCTCCTTCAGAAGTCTTAACAATCTTTGCTTCCTTATCAATCGTATCAACTGTGGCAGTCACAATCTTAACGTTTGGTTGGCGTACGAACAATGTACGCAAATCAAATTGGATGTGCTTTGGCTCAACACGCTTCGTTGCAACTTCATGCAACTCCGTCATGTACGTAAAGAATGAGTGGCGATCTACCAAAACAATTTGGTAATCCGTGCCCTTCAATCGCTTAGCCAACTTGCGCGCAGTAAATACACCAGAATAACCGGCACCAACTACGACGATGTTTTTATTAGCCATATGAAAAAATCTCCTCAGTATCCCACAAAAAATGTAATTAAAAAATAAATCCTCAAATAATTTTAGACCCGCAAAGTGGATTTGTAAACGAATTCACTATTTTTTTGTAAATAAAAATTCCCCTATACCAGGCCTTTTACAGACATTATACCAATGGAACCCTTGTTATTCGTGCATTTATGCTCAACTATTTGTGCGAAATATAAGACTTTTAATAGCTTCTTTAAGGCACAAAGACGTGTCCCCTAGCACGGGACACGTCTTTGTTTTTAATTATTCAACCATCATACCAGCGTGAATCTTATCGATATTCCACTTAACCATGTCGTAGTAAGTGTCACCTTGCGTTCCCTTCTTAGCCAAAGAATCCGTATAAATCTTCTCGTAGATTGGCAAACCAGTTTCCTTAGAAACCTTCTCCATCGACTTAGGTGAAACAGAACTTTCAACGAATAGTGACTTTACATCAGACTCGTTAATCTTTGCCAACACTTGCTTCATTTGCTCAGGTGTTCCCTGTGACTCAGTGTTGATTTCCCAGATAAACGCTGGCTTAATACCGTAAGCCTTTGAGAAATACTTGAAAGCTCCTTCAGAAGTTACTAGTAAGCGCTTGTTCTCTGGTACGTCCCCAAACTTACGTTGTGCTTCTTCATGCAACGCCAACAACTTCTTTTGATAGGCAGCTGAGCGCTTTTCAAATTCAGCTGCGTGTTCAGGATCCTTTTCCTTAAGAACAGCTGTAATCGTTTGAACGTACTTGATACCATTACTCAAATCCAACCATGCGTGTGGATCAGTTTCCTGTTCCTTGCCGGCAGCAGTTAGATACATTGGTTGTACTAGCTTTGATGCCGCAAATACTTCTTTACCATCACGCTTGTTAGCCGTTTCCGTCAGCTTCGTAAACCAGCCATTACCACCTGTTTCTAGATTCAAACCATTGTGGAAAATAACATTAGCTTCAGTTGTGGCTGTAATATCAGCCGTCTTAGGTTCGTATTCGTGCGGGTCAGTGCCACGCTTAACAATGCTGTAGACCTTTACATCATCACCACCAACTTGTTCGACCATATCTTCCAAAATTGAATTTGTTGTAACGATACGCAACTCACCACTTGCTTCAGCCTTTTGACTGTCACGTTGTGAGACGAACCAAGCTAATCCCCCAGCAACAACTCCTAATGCACCTACGGTAATCGCAATCTTCTTAAACACTTTGCTTCCCCCACTTAGTTAAAAATCCTTGTTTCGGTGACACGACAAACGATACTAAAAACATAATTGCAGCCATCAAAACAATCGCTGGACCAGATGCCCAATTCATTGTGTATGACAGGTACAAACCAATAACTGACGCGACAGCACCAACTGATGCCGCAATGACCAGCATCCATTGCAAACGATTAGTCCACAAGAACGCCGTCGCAGCTGGCGTGATTAACATCGCAACAATCAAGATAATCCCAACCGTTTGCAACGCCGACACAGTAACCAGCGTCAGCACCAACATCAACCCATAATGCAGATACGCCGTTTGCAACCCGTACGTCTTCGCAAACGTTTCATCAAACGATGTAATCAACAATTCTTTGTAAAAAATAACAACGAACAAAACGACCAGTACTAGTACCGCCACCGTTGACATCAAGTCACGATCAGACACCGCCAGCACGTTTCCAAACAGAATGTGATGCAAGTTGGTTGATGACTCAGCCATTGAAATTAAGATGAACCCAAGTGCGAAAAATGCCGAGAACACAATCCCGATTGCGGTATCATTCTTCAACTTACTATTCGCTGCTACAGCCCCAATCAACAATGCCGCAATCACCCCAAACGCTGCTGCACCAACCATCAGATTAATACCTAACATGTAGGCAACTGCAACTCCTGGTAGCACACTGTGCGAAATGGCATCACCCATCAATGACATCCCGCGTAAAATAATAAAACTCCCGATAATCCCCGACATGACTCCAACCATCACTGACGCTAACAAAGCGCTCTGTAAAAAGTTATAATGCCCCAATGCTGCTAAAAACTCTCCAATGCTGGCCATCCGCTACGCCCCCTCAGATTTATTAAATAAAATGGCACCCAAATCTGCTGAAAATGCTTGTTGGACGTTAGCTTGGTTATAAACTTCAGCAACCGGTCCATGTGCAATCACCCCGTGATTCATAATCAGCAATTCATCAAAGTACTTCCCCACCTTATTTAAATCGTGGTGCACCACAATAATTGTCTTGCCGTCATCGCGCCATTTCTTCAGCACCCGCATGATATCCTCTTCGGATTTCATGTCGATACCAACAAACGGCTCATCTAAAATCACAACTTCTGCTTGTTGCACAATTGCGCGTGCCACGAACACACGTTGCAATTGACCACCCGACAATTCTCCAATTTGTCGATTTTTGAATTCAGTCAAATGAACTTGCGCTAAGGCCTCATCAACTAATTCACGTTCTTTCTGCCCAGGGCTTTTGAATAATCCTAACTTGCCATACGTACCCGTTAAGACCACCTCAAAAACGCTGATCGGAAACGTTAAATCCAACGCCGCTCGTTGCTCGACGTATGCGACTTTGCGACGGGCCATCTTAATTGGCCGACCATCAATCGTCGCGCCCCCTGTACGTCGAACTAATCCAAGCGCTCCCTTAATTAAAGTTGACTTACCAGCTCCGTTCGGTCCAATAATCCCTGTAATCTTGCCTGGGCTAAACGCCACAGACAAATTTTGAAAAACTGGGGTTGCTGTGTAGGCCACCGTTAAGTTATCAATATGCAACATCTTGTTCCCTCCTCATTCAATGTTGTTTAGATGAGTTTGCATCTCATCAACTTCACAAGACTATCCGATTAATCGGAACAAGACAATAGTTTTACTGCGATTGAAAATTTTTAGTAATAGAACAACAATATTTTGTCATGATAAAAAGTTAACTATCAACACCCTGAACAAAGCAAAAAACGGCCCTGCTTATGCAGGGCCGTTCGACTAGTTATTCAGATAATCATAGGTAGTTGTCGCCAACTTTTGTACCAAATTAATGCCCGACTGCTCACTGGAATTACCACTCGTTAAGACTGCAATAACATAGTCGCTACTGTCTGATTTAACGTGCCCGATTGAATTAATAATCCAACCGTTGGAATCTTCCAACCAGCCATTCTTTAATGCCACTGTCGCATCACTACCAGCACCGGCACTCACACCCCAGTTCTGATCTGAAGAGACGTTACTCATTAGATTAGCGATATATGAACGACCCGCATCTGGCAAAACTGAACTGTCATAAAAAACGTTGCGCAATAATGTCACTTGATCAGTTGCCGTGGTTAAACTATATCCCCACGCAGACTCATCCATCTTAGAATTTGTCATACCTAATTTGTTGAACAACTTATCCGGCGCTTTAAATCCGCCTTCATATTCTAACAGTGCGGTTGTCGCATCGTTATCACTATCTTCAATCATCGCTGTCGCTAACGTTTTTTCATTAATCGTCATGTTCGTCTGATTGTTAGTGTGTTGTGCTATCAAATTCGATAACACAGCCACCTTAACAACACTGGCAGTTTTAAACTGGCTGCGTCCAGATGTTGTATAAGAGGCTGTCACGCCCGTTTGCTTATCATAGATAGCGATTGTCGCATCTGCGTTTGCAGACTGCGTGTCAGTCGCCCATTTCGCTTTTAAGTCACTTGCTTCGCTCGAGGTAGCCTTCTTCCCAACCACCCCAATGGCCGTTGTCACGCGTTTAATAACGCCACTCACAGACATCGAATGACCATCCATTGTCATACCAATCAACGACCCACTCATCACGATAGCAGCCACCAAAAGCGACAACCAGATTTTACGTCTGCGCTGGTTTCGCCTTTTGTCTGACCGATCCATAATTATTCCTTCTCTCTATATCAAAGCTGGTGACTATAAGTTTAGACCGTCAGACTTAATCTAAACTTTTAGCAGCGCAAAAAAAGACGTGATACCGAAGTATCACGTCTTTTTTAAAGAAGGGCGTTAATTACTTAACAGTAACAACGGCACCAGCTTCTTCCAACTTAGCCTTCAATTCGTTAGCTTCGTCTTCTGAAACGCCTTCCTTGATAGCTGAAGGAGCGTTGTCTACCAAGTCCTTAGCTTCCTTCAAGCCCAAACCAGTTGCTTCGCGAACTGCCTTGATAACTTGAACCTTAGCTGAACCAGCTGAAGTCAACTCAACGTCAAATTCAGTCTTGGCTGCTTCGGCACCACCAGCTGCACCAGCAACTGCAACAGGGGCAGCAGCTGAAACACCAAACTCTTCTTCAATAGCTGAAACCAAGTCAGCCAAGTCCAAAATCGTAGCTTCCTTCAATGAAGCGATGATTGAATCCTTATCAAATGCCATGATAATTAATCTCCTCGTTTATTTGCCTATGCGGCGATTTTATTTGTTTGGGCAATGCCCGGGTAAACCTGCATAATGCCAAGCGGATGCTTAGGCTTCAGCAGCTTCTTCCTTTGCGTCTGACACAGCCTTAACTGCGTATGCAAAGTTGCGAACAGGTGCTTGCAACGTTGACAACAACATTGACAACAAACCGTCGCGGTCTGGCAAAGCTGCGTACTTGTTGATATCTTCAACAGATGCAACTTGACCGTCAACAACACCACCCTTGATTTCCAAGGCTTCGATGTTATCAGCAAACTTCTTCAAAATGCGTGAAGGAGCGATTGCGTCCTCGTTAGAGAATGCAACGGCTGATGGTCCGACAAACAAGTCGTTCAAGTCAGTCAATTCAGCGGCTTCAGCAGCACGCGTCAAGATCTTGTTCTTGATAACCTTCAACTCAACGCCTTCTGAACGCAATTCTGAACGCAAGTTGTTGGCTTGTTCAACCGTCAACCCACGCACGTCAACAACAACTGCAGATGCGGCTGACTTAAACTTGTCAGCAACTTCTTCAACTTGTTGTGCCTTCAAAGCAATAGTTGCTTCACTCATGGTAATGTTCCTCCTGTTAAGATTTTGATTCGTACCAAAAGACCCCCAGTACATACTGCACCGGGGGTCAAAAGTCGCTTACGCGTTTTTCACTTCCTCGGCGGGTTATTAAGTCTTACGACACCTGCGTCTTAGGTAGAATCGATTTATTACTCGAACTACTTTATCAGGTAGTCGAGGAAGTGTCAACATGAAAAGCTAACTTTGATCTAGAAAAATTCTAAATTACAAAGAAGCGATATCGATGTTAACAGCAGGTCCGAACGTTGAAGCGATTGATACGTGCTTTACGTATGCACCCTTAACAGCGGCAGGACGAGCCTTCAAGATAACGTCTGACAATGACTTGATGTTTCCAGCAAGCTTGTCGGCGTCAAATGATACCTTACCAACTGGTACAGCAACGTTTCCGTCACGGTCAGTACGGTAAGTAACCTTACCTGACTTAGCGTCAGTAACGGCCTTAGCTACGTCAAACGTAACAGTTCCCGTCTTAGGGTTAGGCATCAATCCCTTAGGACCCAATGCACGTCCAACACGACCAACTTGGGCCATCATGTCAGGCGTAGCAATGGCAACGTCAAAGTCCAACCAACCGTCAGAAATGCGTTGAACCAAGTCAGCAGCACCAACTACGTCAGCACCAGCTTCTTCAGCTTCCTTAGCCTTATCACCTTGAGCAAAGACCACAACAGTTTGGTCCTTACCAGTACCGTTAGGCAAAACAACGGCACCACGCAATTGTTGGTCAGCTTGACGAGTATCAACGTTCAAGTTGAACGCGATTTCAACAGTTGCATCAAACTTGGCAAAGTCGATGTCCTTTACCAATTGGGCAGCTTCTTCAACAGTGTACAACTTAGCACTGTCGATCTTTTCAGCGGCTGCCAAATACTTCTTACCATACTTCTTAGCCATGGTAGCTATTCCTCCTTGCAAATGCGGTCAAACGGTCATTGACCTCCCGCTTGATCATGCTTAGTTTCCTACGCGATCCGTACGGAACCCGTTAATTAGCCTTCAACAGTGAAGCCCATTGAACGAGCAGTACCTTCGATCATGCGAACAGCTGCATCAACGTCAGCCGCGTTTAGATCTTGCATCTTAGTTTCTGCAATTTCACGTACTTGTGCTGCAGTAACCGTAGCGACCTTCTTCGTGTTAGGCTCACCAGAACCCTTTTCAACACCGGCTGCCTTCTTCAACAAAACTGCTGCTGGAGGCGTCTTAGTGATGAATTCGAATGAACGATCTTCATATACAGTAATAACTACTGGGATCAACAAACCACCTTGGTCGGCAGTGCGAGCGTTAAACTCCTTTGCGAATCCCATGATGTTAACACCAGCTTGACCCAAAGCAGGTCCAACTGGAGGTGCAGGGGTAGCCTTACCGGCCGGAATCTGCAACTTAACAATGCTTGAAACTTTCTTAGCCACGATTGTTTCCTCCTTCGTGTTTGTGGTGTAATGGCGCGTTTCGATTTACGCCTCCCACATATGCGTGTTGCCACACATACCAGATTATAATAACAAAACGCCTGACTTTTGACAAGTCAGGCGTTCACTAAATATTCTTAATTTTCGTTGTTTCCCATTAAATCAATGGTTGAACATCGTTAAATGAGATTTCAGTTGGTGTTTCGCGACCCAAGAAGTCAACCAAAACCGTTACTTCTTGCTTGTCGTTATCGATAGCCGTTACTTCACCTTGCATACCTGCAAATGAACCAGCAACGATCTTAACCGTCTCACCAACTTCAACGTTAAGCTCAGTTACCTTACGCTCAACGATGTTCATACGTTGCAACATGTCGTCAACTTCATCAGGCAACAATGAAACTGGCTTTGAACCACCACCGTGAGAACCCAAGAAACCAGTAACACCTGGTGTGTTACGGACAACATACCAAGCTTCGTCAGTCATAATCATCTCAACCAAGGCATAACCTGGGAAATCATTTTCCTTGATGATCTTCGTCTCGCCGTCCTTCTCAACTTCAACTTCTTGTTCAGGCACGATAACGCGGAAGATGTAGTCAGTCATCCCCATCGTTTCGATACGTGATTCCAAGTTGGCCTTAACCTTGTTCTCGTAACCAGCGTATGTGTGCAAAACGTACCATTGCTTATCGTATGACTCAACTGCCATGATTGCCTCCTCAGGTTATACCTGTAATTTTTGTAAATTAAAAACCCTCATGACTGAGGGTTTTATTATCTGCGTTTCGATATTTTTATTATATCGCAACCGGCTTACTTAGACAACCAAGTAACCCCTTGCTCAAATACCCAGTCAGCGCCACCGAACAAAACGGCGAAAAACAAACCAGTCATCAAAACAATTGAAGTGTCACGGACGTTTTCACTCAAAGTAGGCCAAGTAACCTTCTTCATTTCCGCAACAACACTAGCCAAAAACTTCATGTCATGTACTCCTGTATCCAGAACGGTTTAGCCGACCTGGTGCTTACATCGTCTCGCGGTGCATTGTGTGTTGTCCGCAGAACTTGCAAAACTTCATAACTTCAAGACGCTCAAGACGATTTGGCTTCTTCGTTACCATATAGTTTCGTGATCCGCAGACACTGCACGCTAAAGCGACTTTCTTTGCTGCCATAATGTGTCTCCGCTCTATCTATTTTCTCATTTAATCTATTGTTAACTATACCACAATCGCCAATCTCAGTCATCATACAACTCAACGGAAAGTTTAATCTGGATCTGGCGACGCATTAAATACCCCCACGATTTTGAACGATGCAATATTTCAGCGCACTCCTCGACCTTGTATCCCGATATCCATAACTTCAAAAATTGCCGTTCTTTTGGCGTCAAGTTTGACAATACCGCTTGCAGTGACGTTTTAATGTGCTGCTTTTCTTCGTAATATATCACCGTGTTCTCTTCCAGTCGCCCGCCATTCGCGCGCTTCTCATCTTCCATTGCAACGGTCTCAAATGATGCGTCGACGCGATACTCAAGTCGCCAAATTTGCTGGGCATGGTGTCGCAGTGCCTTTTCGTAATAACTCACTAACGTCGGCCAGGTAAAGAATCTTAGCGACGCCAAGGCACGATATAACACATACTGGGCTTCTGAATACCAGTCGCTCGACTTTATTCGTGAATCTTGACGTGCATATTCGCGCCAAATCAAACCATTTAACTGACTACTGAGTGTGGTCAATGCGACCGCATCCCCATCCCGTGCGTCTTTCATGATGTCTTCTATATTGTCCGGCACACACTTCACCATCATTCAGGCCCTCCTCGTAGGTTGTCTTATTCCATACAATGCCACAAGCCAGAGGCTATGCCACGATTATGCAAAAAAGGTACTCTCTCACTTCATTGAGACAGTACCTTTGTGCGTAACATTTATTCTATAGTGGGTTGCGGCTATTAAATGCTTGATAGATAAGCAAACTAGCTGCCACTGAAGCATTCAAACTTTGGACGTGACCAACCATTGGAATCGTCAACGTCTCATCAACCGTCTTCTTCAACAATGGTGAAATACCCTTGCCTTCATTACCGATGATAAGTGCAGTTGGCCCAGCAGCGTCCCAGCGACGGTAATCCTTACCATCCATGTCCGTTCCAAAGACCCACAAACCGCGTTCCTTCAATTGTTCAACCGTTTGAACCAAGTTAGTAACACGCGCAACTGGCACGTGCTCAATTGCTCCTGTAGACGTCTTAGCAACAACTGATGTCAATTGCACCGCACGACGCTTTGGAATGATAATACCGTGTACACCAGCCGCATCCGCCGTTCGCAAGATTGATCCCAAGTTGTGAGGATCTTCAATTGAATCCAACACCAAGAAGAATGGTGCTTCATCCTTTTCAGCCGCCTTGGCAAACAAATCATCAATCGTTGCATATGCATATGCAGCAATTGATAACACGACACCTTGGTGATTTTGACCATCTGTCAATTCATCAAGCTTAGCCTTAGGCGCATCTTGGATGACCAAGCCACGCTTCTTAGCAAGCGTCATGACTTCATTACGGATTTTGTCTGTCAAACCAGTTTGTAGCCAAACCTTGTTGATTTCCGTTTCACCCTTCAACGCTTCAACAGAAGCGTGGTGACCAAACACGAATTCAGTTTGCGCTGCAATATCCTCTTGGTCTGATTCTGGTCGTTCTGCACGCTTTGCACGTGGTTGACGGTCACGGTCGTTAAAGCGGCGGTCTGCTCCGCGACGATTATTATTGCGCTCTGGCTTACCACCACGATCGCGCTTGTTTCGGTTATTACTTTGTTGTGCCATTTGCTCTCGTTCGTCCACTTTCTACTTGTTCATAAACCCAGGCAATAATTTCATCCAAACGGGCTTGTTGGTCACTCGCTGCCAAGTAGCCAATTAGCGCCTCAAATCCAGTTGAAATACGGTACGTTACCACGTCCGTATTCTTTGCCTTCGTATGTGAATTTGCATTACGCCCACGCTTAAAGTAGGCCATCTCTTCTTCAGTCAATAGGTCATCCGTTTCCATCAACGCAAACAAAGCAGCGTGCGCCTTAGCTGACACATAATTCTTTGATTCACGTTGCAAACGGGCTGGCTTAGTAATCCCTTTAGCTAGCAAATGTTGACGAATGTACACTTCATACACCGCATCCCCATAATAAGCCAAATCCAAGCCATTCAATTGCTCATAATTAATCTTCTCATTCATGCTTACTATAATAACAGAAAAACCAGGTCAATGACCTGGTTTTACTTATTATGCTTCTACAACGTGACGAACAAATGGATCATCTGACAATCCTTGTTCCAAGATAATCGCCGCCCACGCCTTAGCCGAGTGAAGGCTGTGATCCTTGAAATTACCGCACTCACGAATCGTTGTTGCGGGCACATCATCCCAAGTAATCTCATCACGAATCTTGCGCAACACGCGGGTGAATGTTTCCGCAAGTTGTGTTGGCGTATACGTTTGCCAACTAATAACATGAAAGCCCGTACGACATCCGAATGGTGAAATATCAATAATGCCATCCAATTCATCGCGAACCAGGCTCGCAAATAGGTGCTCCAACGTGTGAATACCGGCCGTCTCAATCGACGTTTCATTCGGTTGCACCAAGCGCAAATCGTAATTTGCAATCGCACCACCAGCTGGGCCAGCTTGCTCTTCAATTAAACGCACATATGGTGCTTTAACTTTTGTGTGATCAAGTGTAAAACTTTCAACTTCTGCCATGTTATTTTCCCTCCAAATAAGATACAGGCTTCTTTACTTCAACCTTTGTGCCGTGGTATTGATTCTTAATCCACTTTTGTACTGCTGGGTCACGATATAGTGCCACAAGCTTCTTGTACGTCTTGTTATTGGCTTGTGATTCACGCGTTGCCAAAATGTTGATGTTACCAATCGTGCCTGAGTTAATTGACTCATGATAAATTGAATCCTTCAAAACATTCAAACCACCGGCTTGTGAAACTGAATTTGAAATTAGCACCGCTGCCACTGAGTCATCTTGCTTAACCAGTGACACCCCAGTTGTGTCATCAATTTCCTTGAACTTAAAATGATGTGGATTGTCAGCAATATCAGCCACCCCTGACAAGGCTGAGAAGTTTGCCTTCAACTTAATCAAACCAGCGTTAGCAAGCAAGCGCAGACCACGAGCTGCATTGGCGTTATCACGCGCAATCGCAATTGTGCTACCATCCGGAATGTCGCTTACTTTGTGATAATCCTTTGAGTACACACCCATCGGCTCAATATAAGTTGTGCCGAGCGCAGCTAGCTTCTCCGTATCGGTCTGCTTATTGAACGCATGGAAATAGTCATAGGACTGAAAGGCATTCACATCGACTTCACCCGAAGCCGTCGCCTTATTTAAGGTTCCCCCATCTGTAAATTCTTTCACCTTAATTTGCACATGCGCCTTTTTCGCTGCCGATGAGTCGGCAATATGACGCCAAATTTCAGCATCTCCAGTGACCGATCCAACCGTCACCTTTTTAACCGTCGCCGCCTGAATTGACGTCGTTGTCGCTAACAACGTCCCAGTCAGGACAACCCCAGCAATCACAATTCCCAATCTCTTAACCATTTCGCCTACCCCCAAACTTCATCCGCAATGTGCTTGATGAATGATAACTTTGTCCATTCTTCTTGTTCCGTCAACGCATTTCCCTCTTCCGTGGAAGCAAAGCCACATTGCGTCGATAGCGCTAAGTTTTCAAGCGGAATTAGTTTAGCTGCGTCAGCAATGCGATTCTTAATCGCCTCGGTTGACTCAAGCTTAGGTGACTTGCTTGTCACCAAGCCCAACACAATCGTGACATCTTCACGACCTTGCCAAATTTCAGGCAAGGGCTCAAAGTCACCTGAGCGGGCATCATCATATTCCAAGAAGTAGGTGTCATAGTGCAACTGCCCAAGGTACTTCGCTACTGGTGCATAACCACCTTCGAAGAGATACGTTGACTTGAAGTTACCTCGGCAGATGTGCGTTGAGATTTTAAAATCTTCTGGCAAACCATCCAACGCCTTGTTAATGACATAAACGCTGTCCGTCGCAATCTTTTCATACTTAGCACGCTCAGCCGGATCATTCTTGAACTCGTTCAACTTACTAATCAAGAAGGCCCAGGTCGTATCATCTAGTTGGACATAGCGACTGCCCAAATCATAATAGCGTTGCAACGTATCATGGTACGCTTGCGCCAAATCATCCAAGTAATCTTCCCATGTGTCATAAAACTCTAAGGCCCGGTCTGAACGACCATCGCGGAAGAGAAGCGTCGGTGCTGGAATCGTTGACTTAGGTTCAGTCCCCTCTGGCGCAATTGACTTCAGGTAGGCGAAGTCTGCAAAGAATGGATGGTCTGGATTAAAGGCAATCTTGCCAGTCAATTGCACGTTATCCGTTCGCGTTTTCTCACCGTGGAATTTGTATGAATCTTCTTGCGTGTATCGGTCAACCCCGGTGAGTCCCCACAAAAAGTCGAGGTGCCACCACGAACGGGCAAATTCACCATCCGTGACATCCTTCAATCCAACTTCATGTTGGTGAACCACCAAATCATGAATTTCGTCATGTTGCACTTGAATGAGTGTCTCACGGTCGATTGTCCCGGCCGCGTAATCTGCACGAGCTTGCTTCAATGCTGCTGGACGTAGATATGATCCAACCTGGTCAAAGTGATAACGTACCTTAGTTCCTACTGTCATAATTTCTAATCTCCTGTTGTTTAAAACTTAATCTGTCGTAGCTGTCATTTTGTCTGGCCCACTGCCAGTTCCAAAAAATCACATTCGACTTTGACCAAGCCCCTCACCAACAAAAAGACATCGGTGAGCGGTGACACATAGATATTGCATCGTTCCTTCCTCACTTTCTTCAACTATCCGTAAACAAAAAAGTCCCGTAGCCACTACAGCTACGGGACTTTTTCACGTGTTACCACCCGGGTTCAATGGTCCTCAAAAATAGGAACCATCCTCTTTCAGTACGGTCGTATGCCGACGATACCTAAGCGCGATAACGGGCGCACCCGAGTGACGCTAACACTTTGCTCACGTCATTAAGACTCCAAGACCATTTTCCAATTCGCGCGTCCGTTAATTCACACCAACCATTAACTCTCTGGGCGACGCTTGAAAAGTACTTATCTCTTCCTAGTCGATGTTTGTATCTTAAAACTAAAATTAAAAAACGTCAATAGTTTTATTAAAAATAAATTAGAGAAACTCCATGCCGCCATCAACCATGATAGATTGCCCTGTAATATAAGCGGCTGCTGGTGACGCAAACCAGGCGACAACTTCAGCAACATCAGCCGGCGTCGCTTCACGCCCCAAGGCAATTTCAGTTAAAACGTTTGCTTGTTGTTCAGGCACCGTCACCTGCTTAATCGCCGCCGTTCGCTCATCAATCGCATCCCGCAACGGTGTGCGTACTACGCCGGGGTTGTAGGCGTTAACTGTAATTTGATCCGCCGCCAATTCCTTGGCAGCCGATTGCGTTAAGCCACGAATACCAAACTTTGATGCCGAATAGGCACTTTGTAACGCTGATGCCTCCACACCAGCCAGCGAGGCAGCGTTCACAATACGCCCACCATGTCCTTGTTGCTTAAAGCGCGTCGCCGCGGTTTGAATCCCCCAGTAAGTGCCCTTTAGGTTCACATCAAGAATCCGTTCAACATCAACCGGATCAGCATCAACAAACGAATCAATCACTGCAATCCCGGCATTATTCACATACACAGCCAACTCACCTAAGTCAGACACTACCTGGTCAACCAGTTGGAACACCTCATCCCGGTGCGCCACATCAATCTGATAAAACTTAGCCTGATAGCCAGCTTCAATCAGCGCGTGGGCAACTTCTTCTCCAGTAACGGTATTGATGTCTGCAACACCAATCGCAAACCCATCTTTTGCCAATCGGAAGGCGATACTTTCACCAATTCCCTGACCAGCACCTGTTACAATCGCCAATTTCGTCATAATAAATTCCCCCTCTGCATGCGTACACAATAACCCCACCCACGCAAAAGTTCAATAGTTTTATTAAAAATCGATTAGAAAAACAACCATCAAAAAACAGCCACCCAGCAATAAGCCAAGTGACTGTTTCAAAAACTATTAATTATGCACGACGCCAGCGTGTTCCTTGTGGCGTATCTTCTAGGATAATGCCACGAGCAGCCAACTCGTCACGAATTTCATCTGAACGAGCAAAGTTTGACGTCTCACGGGCAGCATCACGTTCCTTGATCAATGCATCAACATCTGCATCCAACAAAGGTGCTTGCTCCAAACCGTCAACACCAAACACGTTCATCAAGTCCTTGATTTGCTTCAAGACAAAGTTAACCGTGTCAGCCTTAACTTCTTCAGCTTGTGAGTACAAGTTTGCCAATTCAATCAACTCATAAACCGCCGTCATAGCGTTTTGTGCGTTGAAGTCATCGTCCATGGCCTCTACAAAGGCATCAACCTTTTCTTGTGCCTTTGCTTCGATATCTGCATCTGAACCGTCAACTGCTGATCCCAAACGGAATTGCAAGTTGCGGTAACCAGTGCGGATACGCTCCAAGTTACGGGCAGCCAAGTCCATGTTCTTTTGTGAGTAAGCAATTGGACGACGGTATTGCGTCGTTGCCATGAAGAAACGCAAAACCATTGGATCATCGATTTGTTGCAACAATTCGTGAACAGTCGTGAAGTTACCCAAAGACTTTGACATCTTCTCGTTTTCATCACCAACCGTTACGAATCCGTTGTGCAACCACTTCTCAACGAACTTCTCACCAGTGTGAGCTTCAGTTTGTGCAATTTCGTTCGTGTGGTGTGGGAAAGCCAAGTCAATTCCACCACCGTGGATGTCCAAGTGGTTTCCCAAGTACTTCGTTGACATCACTGAGCACTCGATGTGCCATCCAGGACGTCCCTTACCCCAAGGTGAGTTCCAAGCAATGGCACCATCGCCGTTCTCACCCTTCCAGACAGCAAAGTCCATTGGGTCTTCCTTACGTGCCAATTCACCGTCATCCAAACGACCAGCAGCGTTAGATTCCATCTCAGCCAAATCTTGGTGAGCCAAAATACCGTAACCCTTGAACTTCTTAGCACGGAAGTAAACGTCACCTTCAGACTCGTAAGCGTAACCCTTCTTGATCAAGTCCTCAACGAACTCGATAATCTCAGGAATGTGCTCAGTTGCACGAGGGCGAACAGTTGCAGGCTTGATGTTCAATGGTGCTGTGTCTTCGTTGAAGGCATCGATGTACTTGTCGGCCAATTCAGGAACCGTAATTCCTTGTTCAGCAGCAGCAGCAATCATCTTGTCATCAACGTCAGTGAAGTTAGAAACATAGTTAACTTCGTATCCGCGGTACTCGAAGTAGCGACGAATAGTGTCGAACGCAATCGCAGAACGTGCGTTACCGATGTGGATGTAGTTGTAGACAGTAGGTCCGCAAACGTACATGTTGATCGTCTTCTCGTTGATGGGCTTGAAATCTTCCTTTTGCAAGCTCATCGTGTTGAACGTCTTCATCATTGTGATTTACCCCTTTTAGTTTGTATAAGCCAATGGTAACATGACGGCAAAAAATCCCTAAACAATATGCTTACAGTTAGGTGAACAGGCAATAATTTAATTATCATATTCCCCTAATGCATCACACTTATTTTATCATAGTAAGTCAAGTTTTTTGCGGTATTTTTTGATACATCATCAGTATCCGAGAAAACGGATGAAATAGCGCTATCACGCACACAAACGTCGCCACACAATGAACGAAATCAAACGATAATCCGGCCAGCCAATAACTCCAAATTGCCGGCCAATTAAAGCCACCAAATAAGAATGGTGCTTGCAAAATTGTCGTCCAAAAACCGTAAGTTAAGCAAAAGACTAAGCCAACAATCAACGCCATGCTTTTTTCATCAGCAATATGCCGACTGCCGCTGGTAATCAAGACTAATCCGGCATACAAAATTATTTGCACCACAACGACTGGGTGCATCCCCAACAACAATCCCGTTAAAATCACGGCAAGACTTGTTGCTGGCAAGGCAATGCGCCAGCCAAAATACCAAGCAACAAGAATGACCAAAGCAGTGAACGGGGTCACGTTTGGCCACGGATGCACGAACAGGCGCGCGACAACCATCACGGCCGTCAACACGCCTGTCATCGCCACCCAATGTAGCGTTTTTGTCATTAGAACTGCTTCAACTCAAAGGTAATACGATCACCGGAATGCAACTTCAAATCAGCGGGCGCTTCACTGGTTTGCTTTCCATTTACCGTATAAACCCAGTATTGGTTCTTCACTTGATTTTGGGCACGACCATCAATTTCAGTGATAAACCCGTCGGCCGTCACTGACATCTTTGGCTCACGCTTCTCGTTTTGGGCCAAATCCAAAAGCGTTTCACCCTTTTTCAACGTCACTTTGAACGTCTTCTCTTTATCATCATGCTTCACAACCATTGTCACATGACGTTCTGTCTTTGCTTGCGTTGTTTGGGCATCTGTTCGACTTTGCCAATGCTGCATACCGAACAATGTCGCACCAATAATCAAAACTAGCGCAATCAACAACATCAAAACTTTATTAATCACTCGCATCTCTCTGCTCCTGCGTTACTTAATTGGGCATGCACCCGTCTCACAATCACTTGAATCAACCAAGTCCATCAACTTATCTTCACTGTGTAGCGCTTCGTAAACCGCTTGTACATCACCGAATACTGATACTGAACGTTCAGCATAATCTTCAGCTGAAATTGGCTCCTTTGGCGCTTGCGCAAAGCCGTGTCCTGAGTAAGGCAACATTGACGTTGACTTAATTTGTGGGGCGTATTGGCGCAACATCTTAGCCAACAGTGGCTTCTCATCCTCTTGGAACGTAATCGTGCAGCTAACTGAATTGTCAGCCCAGTACTTTTGCAAGAAGGCTTGGTTCGCCAATTGCTCGGCAACACTGACTTCACCTGCTGACTTAAAGCCAGGATAATCAGCTGAAGCAGCCTTAACTGGGAACTCCACAACCATCGTGTTTTCTGAGTATACATCTGGCTCGATATGGTAACGAGCAGCTTGCAACGCCTTCAACAATGGATCCGTATCTTGGAAACGAATGCGTTGAATCAAGTGGTCAGCGTAGTTAAAGTGCATACCTTCTGAAACACCCGTCAACTTTGAAACCGTACCTGATGGCTTAACCGTTGTGCACTTCACTGATGGGTTGCAGTGCAGCGTTGCTGAGTATTGTGCATCAGCTTCCTTAACCGCATGGTACAAACGGTCAACTTCATTAATCAACTCTTGGTTGTAGATTGGTGTATCACCATCCCAGCCCGTCACAACAGGGGCACCGAATGACGTCAAAACCCAATCTTGGATACCTGACAAAGACACCCCGATACGACGGTTCTTGTTAATGATTTGACGTGAAATCTCCCAATCATATGGGCTAAATGTCACACGCTTTGCAAAGCGGGCTCCCAATGCAACGATACGAGCAGGATCAAATCCTTGTTCCATCGCAACGTTCGGGAATACCTCAAACAAATTGCAGGCTTCACCATTAGCCAACGAAATTTCACCACATGGGTTCGTTCCTTCAACATCGGCATCAATTCCTGGTTACTCACCATCCGCCAAACGGCCGTAGTTACGCAACAAGTCCAAGTTACAACCCCAGGCTCACCATTTTCAGCAATGGCTGCGGCGATGTCATCGTATTGAGCTGTGTCATCAGCCGTTACGAAAACAGAATTGTTAGATGCCCAACGGTGGTGGTAGAGCTTTTCCTTGTCTTGCTTCATCGCAACGAAGGCTGCATCATCGGCATCCCCAAGCGCGATTTCTGCAGAACGACGCACACCACCAGAAACAACTGTCTTACCAATCAAGTTGGCGATGTCCGTGCAATCAACCGATGACAAGTGCTCACCCAACGTGTCGTTCAACAAGTCGTTCACATCTTGAATCAATTCAATCAATGGTGCTGGACCAGAAGCAACACCACCGAAGCCCTTGATCTTAGCGCCCTTAGCACGGATAGCTGAAATATCATAAACCACAGCGCGCTTCATATCTTGACGGAAGTGGCGATCAATCAAATCAGCCGTCATCAAGACCCAACCTTCACGTGTGTCAGGCACTGTCACAACATCGGCATCCCCAACCATAATTTCAGTTGCGTTATCAGCACCAGCAATACGAGCCTCTTCATACGCATCAGCTTCAGGGTTAATCACGATAGTTGCATCAACTGTTTGGGCAACTGCCGGCATTTGCGCGAAGTTCTTTTGTGTCACAGAAACACCAACACCGCCACCCTTCATCAATTGGTCGAACAAGAAAGCAAATGGCATTGAGGCCATGATTTCTTGCTTATCTGCATATGGTGGCACGATGTGACTCTCACCGTATGCTTGTGGGCGCATTGCCACAAACCAGCAGTTGTTCAACGCATCCCCGTGCGCCTCTTGATAAGGCGTACCTGAAATCCACAAGTTACGACCAGATGGTGTTGCAGACAATGAATAAATCGCACGGAACAATTCTTCGGCTTCGATTTGTAGCGCATCAATATCCTCAACTGATGCTGTTCCTTCTTGCAAACGTGGATCCAAGTTGATGTTTCCTTCGACTACACGCTTCACTGTCTCATGCCATTCTTCCGTACGGCCCGCCGCATCATTCCAACGTGCATACGTACGCTTGTAGGTTACCCAACCCAACGTTCCCCAGTGTGGCTTAATGTTCGCAATTGTTTCGGCGACAAACGCGTCTGATAACTTAATAGACCCCATTCCAATACCCCTTTTTGGTAACATTTCGTTAGTATACGAACATTACCCATTATTTCTTGTGTCTATTATCGGAAAAATAAATACAAACGTCAAATGAATATTTATTCCTAACTAATAGTGAATAATGATTAAAAGATAACTATAGGACGCCGTTTCATTAATTTAAATACACATTTTTAGACGCAATTTTATTCCTATACATTCGTAACCAACAACCTAACGTTCTGTTACATTAGGGTTTTATCATTTTGGAGATTGTCAAAATATACACAATACATTTTCGTTACAAAAAAAGACCTGTTCCCAGCCGGAAACAGGTCTCAATTCTTATAACGTTTTACTTCCACCACTCATCGAAAACAGTGACTGGTGATTGGCGCTTGTGCTCAGTTGTCGTAAACAACTTCTCGATTTGGATGGCATCCTTCTCGGCAACATCCTTACCTTCTAGATAGTCATCAATTGCATCGTAAGTGACACCCAATGCCACTTCGTCAGGCAACGCTGGACGGTCTTCTTCCAAATCAGCCGTTGGCGTCTTTTGGTACAAGTGTTCAGGTGCACCCAAGTAAGCCAAGATTTGACGGCCTTGGCGCTTGTTCAAACGGTACAATGGCGTGATATCAGCCGCACCGTCACCAAACTTCGTGTAGAAACCAGCCAAAGCTTCAGCAGCGTGATCAGTTCCTACGACAACACCGTGCATCGCACCAGCAACACCGTATTGCGCAATCATACGCTCACGGGCCTTGATGTTACCCTTGTTAAAGTCTGACACCGTCACACCGGCTGCTTCAAGTTGCTTGACCACACCTTGAACAGAGTCTTCGATGTTTACACGAATCGTTTGGTCAGCTTGTTGCCAAGCAATTGAATCCAAAGCATCTTGCTCATCAGCTTGGGCGTTGTATGGCAAACGCATAGCCACAAACTTGTAGTCCGCATCCCCAGTCTCAGCACGCAACTCTTCAGCTGCGGTTTGTGACATCTTACCAGCAAGCGTTGAATCTTGACCACCTGAGATTCCCAAAACCAACGTCTTCATCCCAGTCTTCTTAAGGTAAGCCTTCAACAAGTCCACTGAACGACGGAATTCCGTTTCAGGGTCAATGGTTGCTTGGACACCCAACGTATCAATAATCTTCTTTTGCAAATCACGCATGATGACGCTCCTAATTCTCTTCGTATTCTTTTGCGACTTCAGAGACGTATTCACGGAGCTCCTTAATCAAATTCATCTTGTGATCCCAAGCGGCTTGTGACAAGTCGACTGGGTATTCTTGTGGGTTCAAATCACGACGGTACTCAGACCATAGTGATTCAATGTGCTCAGCTGTGTAATCACGAATATCATTCAAAGCTGGCAAATCATAGACCAATTCACCATCCACAAACACATTTTGCAAGATTGGACGGGCCGTATAATCAACAACCGTCTTATTCAAGTATGGGTAGTTTGGATGGAACATGTACAAACCATCTGGCAACTCACGTGGATCTTCATCCCAAAGGGCAACATAATCACCTTGTGACTTACCGTCAGAGTTACGTGTAATGCGCCAAACTTGCTTCTTACCAGGGTTTGAAATCTTCTCAGCCGTTCCTGAAATCTTAATGGTATCCACCATCTCACCGTTTTCATTCTCCACTGAAACAACCTTATAAACACCACCCAATGCTGGTTGGTCATAAGCCGTAATCAACTTCGTACCGATACCCCAAGTATCAATCTTAGCCCCTTGCAACTTCAAACTCGTAATTGTTTCTTCATCCAAATCATTTGATGCCACAATCTTGGCATCTGGGAAACCGGCTTCATCAAGCATCTTGCGGACACCCTTTGAAACGTAAGCCAAGTCACCTGAGTCGATGCGGACACCGATAAAGTTAATCTTGTCGCCCATTTCCTTGGCAACACGGATTGCTGATGGCACACCAGAACGCAATGTATCGTACGTATCAACTAGGAATACGACATCCTTGTGCGTCTCGGCATATGCCTTAAAGGCTTCATAGTCATTACGGTAAACTTGCACCAAACTGTGGGCGTGTGTACCAGAAATTGGAATACCAAATAGCTTACCGGCGCGCACATTTGACGTTGCGTTAAACCCACCGATATAAGCCGCACGCGTTCCCCACAGGGCCGCATCCATTTCTTGGGCACGACGAGTTCCGAATTCCATCAGCGTTTGATCACCGACAACTGAACGGATACGTGAGGCCTTCGTGGCAATCAACGTTTGGTAGTTAACGATGTTCAATAGTGGCGTTTCCACCAATTGTGCATCAAAAACGCTTCCTTCAACTTGCAAGATTGGCTCGTTGTTAAAGACCACTTCACCTTCACGCGGTGCACGAACTGTTGCCTTAAAACGCCAATCCTTCAAGTAGTCCATGAAGTCTTCGTCGAACTCACCGGTCTCACGAAGGTACGCGATGTCACTTTCTGAAAAATGAAGTCCCTTCAAGTATTCAACCAAACGCTCTAGTCCAGCGAAAACCGCGTAACCATTTTTGAAAGGCATCTTGCGGAAGTACATTTCGTAAACGGCCTTGCGTTCATGAATGCCCTTCTTAAAATACGTTTGCATCATTGATAGTTGGTAAGCATCTGTGTGCAATGCCAAACTGTCATCCGGAAATGCCATTGTCATGACGTTCGTCTCCCTAACTTTCGTAAGTATATATGCCCTATATTTTACCACAATTCAGCTTCCTAAACGCCAGCACACTTTTTTAGCACTGCTCTAAAGTAAGTTGTATACTGTTATTTGGAATTATTTAATTTTAATATGTAGAAAGCTGGTGAATTTGTTCATGGCAGAACAAAAGTTTCCTTATAAGGAGTCTCTCCGTGTAGGTATGTTGCTAGCCGGTACAGCCGGTTACATCGACTCATATACCTTCGCCTTTCACGATAACCGCTTTGCAAGTTTCCAAAGTGGTAACCTATTGCAACTTGGTATTAACGTTGCGTCTGGTAAGTGGCATGCAGCTAGTTTGTTTTTCTGGCCAGTCATCGCCTTCTTCGTTGGCGCAGTTTTGAACCAAATCATCAAGAAGGCTTCATTCAAGAATGAAGTGCAATGGGAAGAACGTTCAGTCTTCATCGAGTTGCTTGGCGTTCTATTCGTTGCCTTCCTTGAGCTAGCCCGCGTGAACTCATTGATTGTGCTAAGTGTCTTGGCAATCTTCATGGCCATGCAAGCGGATACCTTCAGTAAGTTGCGTGGTATGCCTTACGCCACGGTTTTGAGTACTGGTAACTTGAAGACGTTCGGTGCCACATTGGCAAATGGCTTCTTGAATCACGATAAGTCACAATTCGTGAAGACGCGTAACGTTGGTTTGGTTATCGCCTCATTCTTAGGGGCAGCGATCATTGCCCACTTCCTTGGTTTGATGATTGGTGACTACACACTATTCGGTGCGCCAATCCTATTGGCCTTCGTTTGGTTCTTCGTTCGCCAAGACCGTTTGGAAACAAAGTAACTTTTCCTGTTGACACGTTTCTCAGAATCAGTTAATATACAAATCAAGCATTTTATAAGTTTTAAACAAGTTGAGCAGGAAAGTAAGTTACCTGAAGCATCAAAGAGAGACAACGTTCGGTGTGAGTTGTTATGTGGATTGTATCTGAAAATGGCCTGTGATTGGCGTTGGTGAGCAGCAAGTCTGTAAGCTAACGACGGATTGGTCTACGTTACAAGACACACGAATCGGCAAAGCATCATCTCGCTCACTGCCCGCTCGTTGTTAAGGTCTGGAGTGGCAACGCTCCAGATGAAGTAGAATGGTAACACGAAGACTCGTTTCTATTTGATCATCAATTTATTTGAATGGTCATTTGGAAACGAGTTTTTTCTTTTTCTACTCACCTGTTTAGAACTAACACATTATTGATATGGGACATGAACTTTAATTATTTGGGAGATTTATTTATGAACAAGGTATTTAAGACTGGTGTTGCGGTAGCTGCCGCAGCGTTGACTGCATCTGTTGTTTTGCCTGCTACGGCTGTTTCAGCTGATTCAAAGACTGTGACGGTTGGTATCGTCGGAACGTCTGACAAGGGCGTTTGGGAAGAAGTTGCTAAGACGGCTAAGAAGAAGTACGGTATCACGATTAAGACAAAGGTCTTCACGGACTACAACCAACCTAACAAGGCTGTTGCTGATGGTTCATTGGACTTGAACTCATTCCAACACTACTACTTCTTGGAAAACTGGAACAAGTCAAACAAGAACTCAGTTAAGGCAATTGGTAAGACTTTCATCACGCCAATCCGTTTGTACTCAGAAAAGTACAAGTCAGTGAAGAAGTTCAAGAAGGGTGATTCAATCGCCGTTCCTAACGACGCAACTAACGAAGCGCGTGCATTGACGTTGTTGCAATCAGCTGGTTTGATTACCTTGAAGAAGGGCGTTGATATGCCAACGGTCAAGGATATCAAGACGAACAAGTTGGACTTGGACATCAAGGAAGTGGCTGCTGACCAAACACCTTCATCATTGAAGTCAGTTGATGGTGCGGTTATCAACACGAACTACGCACAACAAGCTAAGTTGAAGTTGAGCTCAGCAATCTACGTTGAGCCGGTTAACAAGGACTCAAAGAAGTGGATCAACATCATCGCTGCTTCAAAGAAGAACGCTAACAAGAAGATTTACAAGCAAGTTGTTAAGGCCTACCAAACAAAGGCTACTAAGGACTACTTGAAGAAGACTTGGGGACAAGCTGAAATTCCAGCTTGGGACATCACATTGAAGTAATCAACTTCACCCCCACCGCTTTCACGAGCGGTGATACATATCGATATTAATAAGGAGAGATTTTAATGGCTGTTATTCAACTAACTGATGTCAACGTGACATTTAAGCAAAAGAATCGAGAAATTGTGGCGGTTCAAAACGAATCTATCACAATTGAAAAAGGTGATATCTACGGAATCGTTGGTTATTCTGGGGCCGGTAAGTCAACGCTAGTGCGTACGATTAACTTGTTGCAACGCCCTACTTCAGGTTCTGTTTTGGTGAACGGTACTGAAATGACAACGTTGAGCCCTGCGCAATTACGTGATGAGCGTAAGAAGATCGGCATGATCTTCCAACACTTCAACTTGATGAGCGAATTGACGGTGTTTGGTAACGTTGCACAACCATTGAAGCACTCTAACCTTTCAAAGGCTGAGAAGGCTGCTAAGGTTAATGAATTGCTTGAATTGGTTGGCTTGGCTGACCGCGCTGAGAACTACCCTTCTCAACTTTCTGGTGGTCAAAAGCAACGTGTTGCCATCGCGCGTGCCTTGGCTAATGACCCTGAAATTTTGATTTCTGACGAGGCCACATCAGCTTTGGACCCTAAGACAACGAACCAAATTTTGGCATTGTTGAAGCAATTGAACCAAGAACTTGGTTTGACCATTGTGTTGATTACGCACGAAATGCAGGCCGTTAAGGAAGCTGCTAACAAGGTTGCTGTGATGGAAAATGGTGCCATCATCGAACGCGGTTCATTGCTTGAAATCTTCACGAACCCACAAAAGCAATTGACGAAGGACTTCATTAACACGGCCACTAACCGTGACGAAGCGCTTGAAAAGGTTAATGAGCTTTTGGCTGAGCAACCATTGTCAGCTGATGAAGAGCTTTTGCAAATCGATTATGTTGGTGCTGATACGGCACAACCATTGCTATCAACGATTTACGCCGACTACGGTGTCACAACAAACTTGTTGTACTCAAACATGGAGATCTTGACGAAGACGCCGGTTGGCTTGGCCATCGCTATCTTCAAGGGAACTGATTCACAACGTGCGACAGCTAAGGCAAGCTTTGCTGATCACGGTGTTAAGATTGTCGAACTTGCTAAGGGAGGACAAAACTAATGATTCACTGGATTGAAACGACATTTCCAAATGTTTATCAACTTGGCTGGAGTGGTGACTACGGCTGGGGAATTGCCATCTGGCAAACTATTTACATGACCATCGGTTCAGCCTTCTTCGGTGGCTTGCTTGGGCTTGCTTTCGGAACTGGTTTGGTGCTAACGACTGAAAACGGTATTACGCCGAACCGTACCGTATTCCAAATCTTGGATAAGGTCGTCTCTGTCGGCCGTGCCATTCCATTTATCATCATGGTGGTGGCCTTCTCACCTTTGACGCAATTAATCGTTGGTACCACAATCGGTACGACGGCCGCCCTTGTGCCATTGTCATTGGGTGTCTTCCCATTCTACGCTCGCCAAGTGCAAGTCGCTTTGTTGGGGGTTGATGCTGGTAAGGTTGAAGCCGCTCGTTCATTTGGTGCAACAAACTGGGACATCATTACTGACGTTTACCTACGCGAAGGTCGTTCAGAATTGATTCGTGTCTCAACGGTTACGTTGATTAGCTTGGTTGGTTTGACAGCCATGGCTGGTGCTATCGGTGCCGGTGGACTTGGGACAACTGCTATCGTGACTGGTTACCAACGTTTCCAAAACGACGTTATGTGGTTGGCAACCATCATCATCTTGCTCCTTATCGTGTTGATCCAATTCGTTGGTGACTTCTTCGCTAAGCGTGCACATCACGGATAATTAATTTAAGCCTGGTCTCATCCGTTGAGGCCAGGCTTTTTTCGTGTGTTATTCCCCATTCTCCATGTACAATAAGTGAAGTCAAATACGTAAAGAAAGGCGGCTCATATTTTGAAATTCATCGCATTTTTAAAGTGGCTCATCTGGCTCGTCATTGGTTTCTTCATTAGTGGTGTGATTGGCATTGTCATCGACAAAAGCAATCTCATGACAAATTTATTTGGCAGCCTTGGCACAACGATTGGGACACAAATCAACGATATCTGGTGGTTCCTGCCACTAGCGCTACTCAATATTCTCCTCTTCCACTACGCCATCGGTTGGTGGGGTGCAAAAGCCGGACTTGCTTGGTTACTCTTATTACCATACTTGCTCTACGCGGTTGTCAGCACGATCGCCCAAGGGATTACCTGGAATACCACAGCCGTAGTTTATCTGATCGGCGCTTTGGTGGTTGGGTTGACCGAAGAATACATCTTCCGTGGCGCTTTGTTTGCATCCTTCAAGAAAGCCGGGGTTGGTGATACAGCACTTATCGTTGTATCAGCTCTTATCTTCGCTGCATTCCACTTGGTAAATGGCCTTGCAGGTGGCAACTTAATTGCCCTAGTATTCCAAGTACTATTTACATTTGGATTAGGCATTTTCCTCGGGGTCATCTATCTAAAGACAAAGGCGCTACTACCCATCGCATTCGCACACGGTTTCTACGACTTTTCAGTCCTAGCACCAGGTCATGCCCTGTTTAACATGGGTGGTATTACCAACATTCTTATTTTAACAATTGCACTTATTATTCTCGGAGTTGTTTACCAGAAGAAAATTGCATAACAAAAGGCAGCTCAACCGAGCTGCCTTTTCGTTTACTTTTGATTTGTGTTTAGAAGCTGTCCAGCGACCTTTAGTTCACCAAGGGCATCAATAGCTGTATTCGGTACGATAACCGTGTTAGCAGGGCTCTTAGCAACGTCTCTGAAGGCGTCAATGTTTTGAGCGACCAAGTAGTTTGCATCAACCGTACTCAAAATATCATTTGCCTTTTGGATACGATATGCCTCAGCATCTGCCGCCAAACGTACAGCCTTGGCATTAGCTTCAGCTGTTGAAACCAAGGCATCGTTCTGTGCCTTCGTCGTTAGCTCGATTGAACGTGCCTCACCTTCGGCACGCGCAATCGCAGCTTCACGTTCACGCGTGGCATTGATTTGCTTATTCATTGATTCTTGAATCTCAGGCGTTGGTTGAATGGTATCAATATTAATACGATCAACATTTACACCATAAGCATCCGTAATCGAACCCAGTTCCTTGCTTAGGGCTGCGTTAATACGCTCTGTCCCATTCAAGACTTCGTTCAAATCCATCGTACCAATAATGCCTCGCAAATGTGCACGTGATTGTTGCACCATCGACTTTACTGAGTCCGCGTTCTCAAACGTAAACTTGTATGGATCCGTTACGTGATAGTTCAATGACAATGAAATAATAACTTCAGCGTTATCACGTGAGATGACACTTTGCTCGCTTAGGCGCAAGGGTACCTGTGCCAAGTCAACACGGTCAACACGCGTGATGAATGGCATCACAACGTGCAAACCAGGCGCAATTTGGCGTTGATATTTACCAAGCACTGAAACCATACCCACCATGTTCTGTGGAATGATGCGAATACCAGTAAACACAACAAACGCCAATATAATTAACAACAATACAATTAACACACTAAATAAGATCATCATTATCCCCCATTTCAACCAACATAACCTTATTACCTATTACATCGTCAATTATAACAGTATCACCAATCTTAAACTGAGACGGATTGTTAACTTGATAATAAATACCGTTAAGTTTTAGCATATCATCCGTATAATTATCGTCTGTTAAGGTAATGATTTCTTGCTTGAGACGATCATCGAAATTATAAGCCATATTAGTTGTTACGCTGCAACTTCTCTAGTGCCACCGTGCCCGCTGAAACCCCGGTAACTCGCACAGAATCCCCAATCTGCAACCCATCAAAACAACGATATGGATAACGCTGTCCCTTGATCCAAACTTTATCAGACGTTAGACTCCCCGGCGTCAAATGAAACGTCATATTTAAAATGCTATCATCCATGTGTGCGTTCATAATATAATCCCCCTGTAATATCAGTAAGTTTACATACATTATAGACACATCAACCACCAAGGTAAACAAAAAGCCTTTAAATCGGACCGACCGACTTAAAGACAAAAGTATACAAAAAAACCTCACACATTACTGGTGCGACACAAGTGCCATTCAACCTAGACTTGGCTTAAAGCCATCATCGTAGCGGTTTATACCATGTAACATGAGAGATTTCATTGTTTTATTAATTAACCAATGAAATTAGTCAACCAATTCCAAGATAACCATTGGTGCAGCGTCTCCACGACGTTGTACCGTCTTCAAGATACGAGTGTAACCACCCGCACGGCCCTCAAAGCGAGGTGCAACATCGTTGAACAAGTGTTGCAAAGCCGTTTCTACCTTAACCTTGTTATCTTCAGTCGTTTGTACGTCTGCAACAACGTTACGTACGAAAGCAGCGGCCTTACGGCGTGAAGCCAAGTCACCACGCTTACCCAACGTAATCATCTTCTCTGCAGTACGACGAACTTCCTTAGCGCGGGCTTCTGTCGTTTGAATGCGACCGTTGATCAACAAAGCAGTCGTCAAATCACGCAACATAGCCTTACGTTGTGAGCTAGTACGTCCCAACTTGCGGTATCCCATGAGTATGTCCTCCTTTACTTGGAATTCTATCGTTTAATCTAATCTTCCTTGCGGAACCCTAAACCGAGCACTGCCAGCTTTTCCTGGATTTCGTCAAGTGATTTCCGACCGAGGTTTCGTACAGACATCATTTGAGTCTCTGTACGCTCCGTCAACTCTTGCACAGAGTTGATCCCGGCCCTTTTGAGACAATTATAAGAACGAACTGACAAGTCCAACTCTTCAATAGGAGTGTCGGCATGCTTGCTAGTTGGTACTTCTTCCTTGTCTACCATCACTTGTGTGTTAACCGCGCGTTCTGACAATTCAACAAATGAGTTCAAGTGGTCTGACATGATACGGGCTGCCAATGAAATAGCTTCAGTAGCAGTCAATGATCCATCAGTCCAGATGTCCAAAGTCAACTTGTCAAAGTCATCACGTTGTCCCACACGAGTGTTCTCAACTTGATAGTTTACGCGTTCGATTGGGGTAAAGATTGAATCAATTGCTAGAACGCCAATTGGCATTTCTTCATGCAATTCCTTATTCTGGTCCGCTGACACATAACCACGTCCGCGTTCTGCAGACAAAGTCATGTGCAACGTAGCCCCAGCCGCAACAGTGGCAATGTGAAGATCCTTGTTCAAGATCTCTACATCACTATCTCCAGCGATGTCGCCGGCCGTCACAGTAGCGGGACCGGTTACGTTAACTTCGAGCGTCTTCGCTTCATCACTATCGATGCGCATTGAAACCTTCTTGAGGTTCAAGATGATTTGCGTTACATCTTCAACGACACCTTCGACCGTTGAAAACTCATGCAAAACGCCATCAATTTGTACTGAATTGATTGCCGCACCAGGCAATGAAGACAACAATACACGGCGTAGGGAGTTACCCAAAGTAGTTCCGTAACCACGTTCAAGCGGCTCAACCACAAACTTACCGTAATTGCTATCCTCTTCAACCAGCGTAATCTTTGGGTTTTCGAATTCAAGCATACTGTTTGTTACCCCTTTCAAAGCATTGTGTGAACTAGTTGCAACTGGCAATTAGACACGACGACGCTTTGGTGGACGTGAACCGTTGTGTGGTACAGGAGTAACGTCCTTAATTGACGTAACTTCCAAACCAGCAGCGGCCAACGCACGGATAGCGGCTTCACGACCTGAACCAGGTCCCTTAACAGTGACCTCAACAGTCTTCATGCCGTTTTCCATAGCACCCTTGGCAGCAGCCTCAGCAGCCATTTGCGCAGCAAATGGCGTTGACTTACGGCTACCCTTAAATCCAAGAGAACCAGCTGATGACCAAGCAACGGCGTTACCTTGAACGTCCGTGATCATCACAATCGTGTTGTTGAACGTTGCGTGGATGTGTGCAACACCTGACTCAATATTCTTCTTTACACGACGCTTACGATTAGTACGACCTGCCATAATCAAGTAATCTCCTTTCTTTACAAATTAAGAATTACTTCTTCTTACCTGCAATTGCAACAGCTGGGCCCTTACGCGTACGGGCATTGTTCTTCGTGTTTTGACCACGAACAGGCAAGCCCTTACGGTGACGGATACCACGGTATGATGCAATTTCTTGCAATGCCTTAATGTTCAATGAGATTTCGCGACGCAAGTCACCTTCCACCTTGATACCGTCTACGACGGCACGGATGGCGTCCTCTTGGTCGGGCGTCAAATCACGAACACGTACGTCTTCAGAAACCTTAGCTTCTTCCAACACCTTCTTGGCAGTTGCGTTACCGATTCCATATACATATGTCAATGCGATCACGACACGCTTGTCGCGAGGCAAATCAACACCAGCAATACGAGCCATTACGATTACCTCCTATATAAGATTTAAAAAGTTTTTGTGTCAAAATGCAAATTATGCACCTTGGCGTTGCTTGTGCTTAGGGTTTGCTGAGCAAATCACCATCACACGACCGTTACGCTTGATAACCTTGCAGTTATCGCACATAGGCTTAACAGATGGACGAACCTTCATGGTATTTACCTCCCTTGGATTTTTTATGGTTGACTACTTAAAGCGGTACGTAATACGTCCCTTAGTCAAATCATATGGCGACATTTCAACCGTCACACGATCACCAGGCAAAATGCGGATAAAGTTCTTACGAATCTTCCCTGACACGTGAGCTAGAATGGCGGCGCCGTTTTCCAATTCAACGGTAAACATGGCATTTGGCAAAGTTTCCTTTACCACACCAGAAATTTCAATAACATCGTTGGCCACGTTGCTGCCTCCTTAGTTGTGACATTGGAGAACGTAACAAGTAATTATAACATGCTCTCTTACAATTTAACAAGAAAGCTTCCCGGAATAATTACGCGTTCTTCAAATTATCAAGTAACGTCTTTACATCAGCGAACACTACATCAAGCTCGCGAGCACCATCGATCTTGTGCAAAATGCCCTTTTCGGCATAAAACTCAGCGATAGGCTCAGTAAGCTTTCCGTTAACGTCCAAGCGATTCTTAATCACTTCAGGCGTATCGTCTGCACGGCCACGGGCCATCATACGATCAACCAAAACATCAGCATCAGCAGTGAAGTAAAGAACGCCGTCCAATGAACGACCATCCTTTGCCAACATCTCATCCAATGCCTTAGCTTGGTCCAAGTTACGAGGGAATCCATCAAGGATGAATCCAACCTTCGTATCCTCTTCAGCCAAGCGTTCAGCAACGATACCGTTAGTAACTTCGTCTGGGACCAAGTTACCAGCATCCATGAATGACTTTGCCTTCATACCGAGTTCAGTCTCGTTAGCCATGGCAGCACGGAACATGTCGCCCGTACTGATGTGCGGCAAGTTGTACTCTTCAACAATCTTCGCAGCTTGGGTACCCTTACCAACACCTGGCAAGCCCAATAGCATGATATTCAAACTCATTTTGCTTCGACTCCTTCTTGAATAAATCCAACATATTGCCGCTTCATCATCAATCCTTCAAGTTGGCGAATCAGATCAATTGCCACACCAATGACAATCAATACTGATGTTCCTGACATTCCAAGGTTACTATCCAACCCGAAGATGTGTGTTGCTAGAATTGGTGCCAAAGCGACAAATCCTAGGAACAAAGCGCCGACAACTGACAAACGCATCAGCAAACCAGACAACCACTTTTCAGTGGCACGTCCTGGCCAGACGCCCACAATGTAACTACCTTGCTTTTGCAAGTTCTCCGCAACCTTTTCAGGGTTAACCTGAACGAATGCATAAAAGAACGTAAACAAGATAATCAACAATGTGTAAACAATACCACCCTGCATTGTCTGCATTGATAGGTATTGCATCAAAGTGTTGTACCAACCTGCGTCCGCAAACTTACTTGCAAATGCTTGCAAGATCGTTTGTGGCGTTACCAACAATGATGAAGCGAAGATAACAGGAATAACACCCGCAACATTAATCTTCAACGGTAGGTAAGATGAGTTACCTGAACCAGTTGAACGACGTGTATATTGCATTGGAATCTTGCGAATCGCTTGGTTGAACCACGTAACAAACGCGATAACCAAAACGAAAATCAACAAGATACCAACCAAGAATGCCCACCCACGCGCTGGGTCGTCACCTTGTAGGACGTGTTCCTTGAACAGTTGGTATACACCTGCTGGCACACGCGCAATGATACCAGCAAAAATCAACATTGAGACACCTTGACCGAGTCCGCGCTCAGTGATCATCTCACCCAACCAAACAGCAAACATAGTTCCTGCAGTTAGGATGAAACCGATCAACAAGTACGTCTCCAAATTTGGTGTCTTAACCAAATTCACTTGACTCAGTTGATTGAATCCAGCGGTGATTCCAATTGATTGGACAAACGCTAGAACAATAGTCAAATAGCGGGTCACTTGGTTCAACTTACGTCGACCAACTTCACCTTGTTTCGACCATTCAACAAATCGTGGCACAATATCCATTTGTAGGAGCTGTACCACGATTTGAGCAGTAACGTATGGTGAAACACCCATTGCGAACAATGAGTAATTTGTAAGTCCACCACCGCTAAACATATTCAAAATGCTGCCGAGCCCAGAATTTGCTACCTCAGTAAGTGCTGCCGTGTTAATACCCGGCACAGTAATGTAGGCACCCAATCGGTAAACAATCAGAATCCCTAAGGTAAAGAACAACTTTTTACGGATGTCCTTTTCCTTAAGTGAGTTGAGCACGGTTTTCAGCATTAGATCACCTCAGTCTTACCACCGGCAGCTTCAATAGCCGTAACAGCAGCGGCTGAGAACTTGTTTGCCTTAACAGTCAATGACTTTTCCAATTGACCGTTAGCCAAGATCTTAATGCCACTCAATTCGTTCTTAACGATACCAGCTTCGACCAACAATGCTGGTGAAACTTCAGTTCCGTTATCGAATTGGTTCAACACATCAAGGTTCACAACAGCGAATTCCTTGCGGTTGATGTTAGTAAATCCACGCTTTGGCTTACGACGGAACAAAGGCATTTGTCCACCTTCAAAGCCCAAACGTACCTTACCACGAGCCTTTTGACCCTTTTGACCACGTCCTGCAGTCTTACCGTTTCCTGATGACTCACCACGTCCAACACGGTTGCGGACCTTGCGTGAACCTTCAGCAACTTGGAGTTCATTAAGCTTCATTAGGTTGTACCTCCTTCAAAGCAATCTATTTATGTGCTTACTTAACTACTTCAACAGTAACCAAGTGAGCAATCTTAAACACTGCACCACGCGTTGCTGCGTTGTCAGGCAACACGACTGATGATGACACCTTGTTCAAACCAAGGGCCTTAACAATCGCACGTTGCTTTGGCAAACGGTGGGCAGCACTCTTTACAAGAGTAATCTTAACTTGTTCAGCCATTTTCTGCCTCCTTAATCTGCCAAGTGCTCAAGTGAGACCTGACGCAATTCAGCAACTTCTTCAGCGTTCTTCAATGAGTTGATTGCATCGAAAGTTGCGCGCACAACGTTAATTGGAGTTGATGATCCCAATGACTTTGCAGTCACGTCGGCAACACCAGCCAATTCCAAAACGGCACGAGCAGCACCACCGGCTGCCACTCCAGATCCTTCAACGGCTGGCTTAAGCAAGATGCGACCACCGCCAAAGACACCATTTGCAGAGTGAGGAAGGGTCGTACCAACAGTTGGAACTGCAACGATGTTACGCTTTGCAGCTTCAACGGCCTTGCGGATAGCTTCAGGCACTTCTTGTGCCTTACCAGTACCAAAACCAACGTGTCCGTTACGGTCACCAACAACTACCAAAGCGGCGAAACGCAAACGACGTCCACCCTTAACAACCTTGGTAACACGGTTGATGGCAACAACGTTTTCTTCAAGCTCGCCGAGCTTGTTTGCATCGATAAAAGCCATGTTTAATTTCCTCCTTCCCTTAGAACTTCAAACCAGCTTCACGAGCAGCTTCTGCCAAAGCTTGCACACGTCCGTGGTACAAGTAACCACCACGGTCGAATACAACAACTTCAACACCTGCAGCCTTGGCGCGTTCTGCGATCAAAGCTCCAACCTTAGCTGCTTGTTCAGTCTTTGGAGCAGTCTCAACTGACTTGTCCAAAGTTGAGGCACTAGCAAGCGTCACACCCGCTACGTCATCAATCAATTGCGCGTAGATGTTCTTGTTAGAACGGTAAACGTTCAAGCGTGGGCGCTCAGCAGTACCAGAAATCTTTCCACGAACTCGCGTGTGTCGGCGTTGACGCACCTTGTTCTTGTCTGACTTCGTAATCATGTTCGTAACCTCTTTTGTGTATATACTCGAAAGATATACCAATAAGTAAATCCCGAGACGTTGCTCCCGGGCCTTAAGCTATAAGCTTAAGATTACTTACCAGTCTTACCTTCCTTACGTGCAACGTATTCGTTTTCGTAGCGAATTCCCTTACCCTTATATGGCTCAGGTGCGCGTACGGCACGGATCTCTGCGGCCAAGTCACCAACAAATTGCTTGTTGATCCCTTCAACAGTGATCGTAGTTGAATCAGGAACTTCAACTGTCAAGCCTTCACGGGCCTCAAACTCAACTGGGTGTGAGTAACCAACGTTCAAGACAAGCTTGTCGCCTTGCTTAGCAGCACGGTATCCAACACCGACCAACTTCAAAGTCTTCTTGAAGCCGGCTGATACACCTTCAACCATGTTTGCAACGTTAGCGCGAGTAGTTCCGTGAAGTGCCTTGATACGTCCTTCGTCTGAAGGACGAGTGAATGATACTTCAGTACCGTCCACAGTGAATTCGATTTCTGATGCGATTTCGCGAGAAATCTCACCCTTAGGTCCCTTAACAGTAACGACGTTACCTTCGCGTGACAATTCAACGCCAGCAGGCAAAGTCAAAACCTTGTTACCAATACGACTCATCGGTAGACACCTCCTTGTTTAGATTTTATTTATTACCAGACGTAAGCCAATACCTCGCCACCAATCTTCTTGGCGCGAGCTTCCTTATCGGTGATAACACCTTCGGAAGTTGAGATGATAGCGATACCCAAACCGTTCAAAACCTTAGGTACAGCATCTGCCTTGACGTATGAACGCAATCCTGGCTTTGAAATACGCTTCAAACCAGTGATAACGCGTTGCTTGTCGGCACCGTACTTAAGGAAGACACGGATGACACCTTGCTTGTCATCTTCAATGTATTCAACGTCGCGAACAAAGCCTTCGTTCTTCAAGATTTCGGCGATGTCCTTCTTGATCTTTGATGCAGGTACTTCAACTGAATCGTGGCGAACCATGTTCGCGTTACGAATGCGAGTCAAGAAATCTGCAATTGGGTCAGTCATTGACATTGATGTTTGCCTCCTATTATTAATTACTGTAAATCAGTGTTGATTACTTTGAGAAAGGCATACCCAATTGAGTAAGCAATTCACGAGCTTCTTCGTCAGTGTTGGCCGTCGTTACAACAACGATGTCCAATCCACGAACGCGGTTAACTTGATCGTAATCAATTTCTGGGAAAATAAGTTGCTCACGAATTCCCAACGTGTAGTTTCCACGACCATCAAAGGCCTTTGGTGAAACTCCACGGAAGTCACGAACACGTGGCAATGAAACGTTGATCAACTTATCCAAGAAGTCGTACATACGCTCACCACGCAAAGTAACCTTAGTACCGATTGCCATACCCTCACGCAAACGGAAGCCAGCGATTGACTTCTTAGCGCGAGTGATAACTGGCTTTTGACCAGCAATCAATTCCAATTCAGCAACAGCTTCATCCAAGTTCTTTGAGTTTGATACGGCGTCACCAACACCCATGTTAAGCACGATCTTTTCGATCTTAGGTGCTTGCATGATTGATGAGTACTCAAACTTCTCGATCAATGAAGGCGTTACTTCATTGACGTACTTTTCCTTCAAGCGATTTGCCATGATAATGATTTCCTCCTTTCACCTAGAAAATTATGCCAAAGTCGTTCCAGACTTCTTAGCAAAACGTACCTTCTTACCATCTTCAACCTTGTAACCAATCTTCGTTGGTTCGTTAGTAGAAGGGTCAAGCAATTGTACGTTTGAAACGTGGATTGGAGCTTCAAGCTCAACAATTCCACCTTGTGGGTATTGGTTGTTTGGCTTTTGGTGCTTCTTTACGATGTTCACACCTTCGACAACAACACGGTCCTTAGCAGCAATAGTCTTAACAACTACTCCTTCCTTGCCCTTGTCCTTGCCGGCGATAACCTTAACCTTGTCACCAGTCTTCACAAACATGCGAGGCTTCCTCCTTGATTTAATGATGGTAATTACAATACTTCAGGTGCCAATGACACAATACGCATGTAATCATTGTCACGCAATTCACGCGCAACAGGTCCGAAGATACGAGTACCTACAGGGCTCTTGTCATCCTTAACGATGACTGCAGCGTTTTCATCGAACTTGATGTATGAACCATCAGCACGGTGAACTCCTGAAACAGTACGAACGATAACAGCCTTAACGACGTCACCCTTCTTTACAGTACCACCAGGAATAGCTTGCTTAACAGTTGCGACGATCATGTCACCGATACCGGCGAACTTACGACCTGATCCACCCAAAACCTTGATAGTCAAGATTTCACGTGCACCAGAATTGTCAGCAACCTTCAAACGACTCTCTTGTTGAATCACGATTTTGTCCTCCTTCCGTTATTGGTAAGATTCGAGATTAAACGATTAGATAATAACGGCCTTCTCGACGATTTCTACCAAACGGAAGCGCTTTGTAGCTGACGTTGGACGCGTCTCCATGATGCGTACGATGTCACCTTGCTTAGCTTCGTTGTTTTCATCGTGAGCCTTAAACTTCTTCGTGTACTTAACACGCTTACCATAAACAGGGTGGTTCTTGTAAGTTTCGATGGCAACAGTGATTGTCTTATCCATCTTATCTGAAACCACGCGGCCTTGGTAAACCTTACGTGCGTTACGAGCTTCAGTCATATCGGTCTCCTCTCTTAGTCTACTTGTTCAATTCTTGTTGACGAATGACCGTCTTGATACGTGCGATTTGCTTACGTACTTCTGACAATCGAGCCGTGTTCTCAAGTTGACCAGTAGCTAATTGGAAACGCAAGTTGAACAATTCTTCCTTGTAGCTCTTTTCCTTGGCAACCAACTCAGCTTGGCTGAGACCCTTGATTTCGTTTTGTAGATCCTTGATCTTCATTATTCACCCTCCACTTGGCGAGTCAAGATCTTAGTCTTGACTGGCAACTTGTTAGATGCAAGACGCAAGGCTTCGCGGGCAACCTCTTCAGGAACACCGGCAACTTCAAACATTACCTTGCCGCGCTTAACAGGTGCAACCCATCCGTCTGGAGTACCCTTACCGTTACCCATACGAACACCAACACCCTTAGAAGTGTATGACAAGTGTGGGAAAATCTTGATCCAAACTTGACCACCACGCTTCATGTGACGCGTCATAGCAATACGAGCAGCCTCGATTTGACGGTTAGTGATCCAGTGTGATTCAGTGGCTTGCAAACCAAACTCACCAAATGTAACTGTCTTACCACCCTTGGCCTCACCGCGCATCTTTCCACGGTGTGGACGGCGGTACTTTACACGCTTTGGTACTAGCATGTTACTCGCCTCCTTGCTTCTTTACAGACTTCTTCTCTGGCAAAACATCACCACGGTAAATCCAAGTCTTAACACCCAATTGACCGTAAGTAGTTGTTGCCTCATCCCATGAGTAGTCGATGTCAGCACGCAAAGTGTGCAAAGGCACCGTACCCTCAGTGTATTGCTCTACACGAGCAATGTCAGCCCCGTTGATACGTCCAGAAACTTGCGTCTTGATACCCTTGGCACCAGCACGCATAGCACGTTGGATAGCACCACGCATTGCACGACGGAATGCCACACGGCGCTCCAAGTCAGATGCAATTTGTGAACCAACCAAGTGGGCGTCCAAATCAGGCTTCTTAATCTCAATGATGTTGATGTGGACGCGCTCGCCCTTAGCAACAAGCTTTGACAACTCGTTACGCAATGCATCAACTTCAGAACCACCCTTACCAATAACCATACCTGGCTTAGCAGTGTGGATTGAGATGTTCACGCGGTTAGCAGTACGCTCGATCTCGATGCGAGATACAGATGCGTCAGCCAACTTAGTCTCGATGTACTTACGCAACTTCAAATCTTCGTGCAAAGCCGTTGCGTAGTCCTTCTTGTTAGCGTACCACTTAGCATCCCAGTCGCGGATGATGCCGACACGCATACCAGTTGGGTTAATCTTTTGACCCATGACTCAATCCTCCTTACTTTTCTTTTACCACAATCGTGATGTGGCTTGTACGCTTGTTGATTGGTGAAGCTGAACCCTTGGCACGTGGACGGAAACGCTTTAGCGTTGGTCCTTCGTTAGCAAAGGCTTCTGCAACTACCAAATCTTCGCGATCTAGTGAGAAGTTGTTCTCAGCGTTAGCTACAGCTGAGTTCAACACCTTGTATACATCTTCTGAGCTGTGGTTTGGCAAGAATTGCAAAATTGCAAATGCCTCTGCCACAGACTTACCACGAACTTGGTCAAGCACTAGGCGGACCTTACGTGGAGCGACACGAACGATCTTCGCCGTGGCGCGTGCTGACGTGATTTGTTCAGCCATTGTATTGTCCTCCTATATTACTTGCGCTTAGTCTTCTTATCGTCTGCTGCGTGTCCGCGGAACGTACGCGTAGGGACGAACTCTCCAAGCTTGTGACCGACCATGTCTTCTTGTACCAAAACTGGCACGTGCTTACGACCATCGTAAACAGCAAAAGTCAATCCGATAAAGCTAGGGAAAATCGTTGAACGACGTGACCATGTCTTGATGACAGCTTGCTTTTCTGAAGCGTTGGCTTCTTCAACCTTCTTCAACAAGTGAGCGTCAGCAAATGGTCCCTTCTTCAGGCTACGACCCATTTTAAGGTCCTCCTCTCGTTTGCTAAAAACTTATTAATTACGGAGTGTAAGTATTGATTACTTGCCCTTACGACCGCGAACAATGAACTTCGTTGAACGAGCCTTCTTGTTACGCGTCTTCTTACCGGCAGTCTTCTTACCCCATGGTGACATTGGACTTGGACGACCAACTGGGGCCTTTCCTTCTCCACCACCGTGTGGGTGATCGTTAGGGTTCATAACTGATCCACGAACGTGTGGGCGTTGACCCTTCCAACGACGACGACCAGCCTTACCCCAGTTGATCAATGAGTGTTGTTCGTTACCAACAACTCCAACCGTGGCACGGTTAACGGCCAAGATCATACGTACTTCACCTGATTGCAAGCGAACAAGTACGTACTTTCCTTCCTTACCCAACAATTGTGCTGATGCACCGGCAGAACGGGCCAATTGACCACCCTTACCAGGCTTCAACTCGATGTTGTGGATTTGAGTTCCGTCAGGAATGTTTGCCAATGGCAAAGCGTTTCCGACCTTGATGTCGGCATCAGGACCTGATTGAACAGTCATACCAACTTCCAAGCCCTTAGGCGCCAAGATATATGCCTTAGTACCGTCAGTGTATTGCAACAAAGCGATGTTAGCAGTACGGTTTGGATCGTATTCGATCGCAACAACCTTGGCTGGAACATCATCCTTTGTACGCTTGAAGTCGATAATACGGTATTGGCGCTTGTGTCCACCACCACGGTGGCGCACAGTCATGTGACCGTATGAGTTACGAGCACCAGTGTTTGACTTTGATTCCAACAAGCTCTTTTCAGGCGTCGTCTTAGTGATTTCAGCAAAATCTGAAGACGTCATGTTACGACGACCGTTAGAGGTTGGCTTGTACTTCTTGATAGCCACGCTAATTTCCTCCTAATTAGTTTTCGTTGAACAATTGAATGTCCTTAGAAGCGGCAGTCAACTTAACAGTTGCCTTCTTACGCTTCTTAGTGTAACCAGCGAAGCGTCCTTGACGCTTCAACTTACCACGTACGTTCGCCGTGTTGATCTTTTCGATCTTAACATCGAAAATTTCTTCAATAGCGCGCTTAATTTGTGGCTTAGTGGCGCGAACATCAACTTCAAACGTGTAACGCTTTTCATCCAAAACGCTCATCGTTTGTTCAGTGATGACCGGGCGCAAAATGATATCGCGTGCGTCCATTATGCCAAAACCTCCTCAACTTGTGCCAAAGCTGATTGAACTACAACCAACTTATCGTTGTTGATTACGTCAAGCACGTTAACACCCTTTGCAGTCATAACAGTAACGTTTTCCAAGTTACGTGCTGCCAATGCTGCGTTAGCGTTATCATCGTCCAAGACAACCAACGTCTTTTCGTTTACGTTCAAGTTGTTCAAAACTGCCTTGAATTCCTTAGTCTTAGGAGCGTCGAATGACAATGCATCGACAACAACCAAAGCTGAGTCCAAAACCTTTTGTGACAACACTGACTTCAATGCCAAACGGTAAACCTTCTTTGGCAACTTGTATGCGTATGAACGTGGAGTAGGTCCGAAGACGATACCACCACCACGCCATTGTGGTGAACGGATTGAACCTTGACGGGCACGTCCAGTTCCCTTTTGACGCCAAGGCTTCTTACCACCACCTGAAACCGCTGAACGGTTCTTAACGGCGTGAGTACCTTGACGCATTGATGCACGTTGCATCAAAACAGCGTCAGTAACAACGTTGTTGTTTGGCTCGATTCCGAAGATTGAGTCGTTCAACTCGATCTCACCGGCGTTTGAGCCGTCTTGCTTAAACAAAGCAACCTTAGTCATGTTAGTTTCCTCCCTTCGTCCTTATTACTTAGCCTTAACAGAGTACTTAACAGTAACAAGTGACTTGTTGGCACCAGGAACATTACCCTTAACCAAGATCACGTTGTTTTCTACGTCAACGCGAACTACTTGCAAGTTTTGTACAGTGCGCTTGTGGTTACCCATGCGTCCAGGCAACTTCTTACCCTTGAAGACGCGGTTGATGATGGCACCCAATGAACCAGGACGACGGTGGTAACGAGAACCGTGCGCCATAGGACCACGTGATTGTCCATCCTTCTTGATGTTACCTTGGTAACCATGACCCTTTGTGATTCCAGTTACGTCAACAGCTTCGCCAGCAGCGAAGATATCAACCTTAACTTCATCCCCAACATTGAATTCTCCCTCAGCGTCGCGGATTTCACGAATGTAGCGCTTAGGGGCCGTGTTTGCCTTGGCAACGTGACCTTGCTCAGGCTTGTTGCTCAAAACGGCACGCTTATCTTGGTAACCCAATTGAACTGCGTTGTAACCGTCGTTTTCCAAAGTCTTAACTTGGAGAACTACGTTTGGCGTAGCTTCAATTACTGTTACGGGGATAAGCTCACCGTTCTCAGTGAATACCTGAGTCATGCCGACCTTGCGGCCTAAGATACCCTTAGTAGTCATGACTATCTCCTTTGAATAGTAAATCTAAATTTTTGATCAGTTAAATGCTTAATCAGGCAAGTTGTTGTTGCTGTTGTTGCGTTGTAAAAATTACAACTTGATTTCGATGTCAACACCGCTTGGCAATTCAAGCTTTGACAAAGCATCAACCGTCTTAGCAGTTGGGTTCACGATATCGATCAAACGCTTGTGAGTGCGCATTTCGAATTGCTCACGTGAATCCTTGTGCTTGTGTGGTGAACGCAAAACCGTGTACAACGTACGCTCAGTAGGCAATGGAATAGGACCTGAAATTTCAGCACCTGTACGCTTTGCCGTCTCAACGATCTTTTCTGCTGAAGCGTCCAAGATCTTGTGCTCGTACGCCTTCAAACGGATACGAATCTTCTTACTTGCCATGATATAAATTCTCCCTTCGTCCATATTGGAATATGAAACTAACTCCGTGGAAACTACCGACGCACCCCAAAGAGCTCCATGGCAATGGGCCCCGTGGCAATGCTGCCGGGTGTGTCGCAACCTCCCACATCATCGCTTGTCGATGGCACGCTAATACCCGGGTGCATAATACACCCCGTATTTAACGTACTAGAATATAATACAGCAGGCTAACCGCGTTGGCAAGCCTTTTGAACAACTTTCTTGAATTAATTTCTTAACCCCGTTCATGTCGTGTTCATATTTTATTCCGAAAACTATAATAACTGATTTACTTACTAATTTCCACCGTTTTGGTTCTATTTAAAAATATTCGTAAGTCCCTCTCAGAATTGCATGTGTTTATTCAGACTTATTCCTATATAATAGTAGATAGCTTATTCATACCATGTTATGAACACATACATATTATAGTAGATAAACAATTAAGGAGTTCCTTAGTAATGACGCAATCACTCTCACAACTTCATCCGATTTGGCAAGACTTCCCTGCTATCCAAAAGGAACTCCAAGCAGTCTTGAATCGTATTGAAGCTAATATGGATGCTAATGATCCAGAAGTCGAAGCGGCCCTATTCGATATGTTTAATGCTGGCGGTAAGTTACTCCGTCCTGCGTTCACCTTATTGATTGGTCGTTTCTACCCTGCCGAACGCGAGTCTTTACTAAATCTCGCTGCCACGGTCGAAATGCTCCACACTGCTTCTCTGGTTCACGACGATATTATCGATGATTCACCAACTCGTCGTCACGCCGAATCAATACAGTCACGCTTTGGTAAGGACGTTGCTGCTTATGCCGGTGATTACCTATTTGCGGTCACGTTCCGTACGTTGGCGGATAACACTAATGATATCGAAACCGTTCGTATGGCGACCCGCTATCTAGAACGCATCCTATCTGGTGAACTCACACAGCGTACAAACCACTACCGTACTGATATGACCATCGCGGATTACGAAGAACAAATCTCTGGTAAGACCGCTGCCCTATTCGTACTAGCGGCTAAGCTAGGTATCTCAGCTAGTGATGCTCCAGATGACTTCGCTGAACTCGCCAGTGACTTTGCCTACAACGTCGGTATGGCATTCCAAATCTTGGATGACATGCTTGATTATCAATCAGATAGCACGACACTTGGTAAGCCAACGTTGAACGACGTACGAGAAGGTGTGTACTCTGCACCACTAATCATTGCCATGCAAAACAATGGCCGTATTCAAGACCTGCTCGCAAAGCAAACTGAAATCACGACTGCTGAGGCTGAAGAATTAGCCCAACTTGTCCGTGACTCTGGTGCCCTTGATGAAGCTGGTGATATGGCAATGCGTTATACAGAAGCCGCATTAAACTATCTAGACGATATGCCAGAACACGAGTCAAAAGATATCTTGTTCAGCATTAGTCGTTCACTACTCTCACGTAACGATTAATATATATAGTAGAAAAGGTACCGACAAATCGATGTCGGTACCTTTTTTGTTAGTCTTCTAAGTAATCAAATTCCAAGCCAGGGTTGGCATTTAAGTCCAAACCACCACGCTTACCGTGACGATAAGCGATATCACCAGCTGCGCCAATCATAGCGGCATTGTCACCAGCCAACTTAATTGGCACTGGGATAAACGTCGTCTCAGGGGATTCAGTCATCATTGCCGTTAGTCCATCACGCAAACCGCGGTTAGCTGCAACACCACCAGCGACAATAAATGATTTCACAGGATAATTCTCCAACGCACGACGCGTCTTTGTCACCAGCACATCAACAACCGCTTCTTGGAATGAGGCAGCAAGGTTAATATGATCAACTGTCTCACCACGTTGGTCAGCATTATGCATCAAGTTAATCACCGCGCTCTTCAAACCAGAGAACGAAAAGTCATAACGGTCATCGTTAATCAACGCACGTGGCAAATCATACGTTGGTTCACCTTCATGCGCCATTTCATCAATGGTTTTACCAGATGGGTATTGCAACCCCATCGTACGACCAACCTTGTCATAACTCTCACCGGCAGCATCATCACGTGTATCCCCAATGACAAGGTAATCGTATTCCTCACGCATCAAGACCAATTCCGTGTGACCACCAGAAACCATCAAGGCTAATGCTGGATATTCGATTGGTTGCACGAAGTTTGCTGCACTGATGTGCCCAGCCAAGTGAATGACTGGCACCAATGGCAAGTTATGCGCCCAAGCAATCGTCTTAGCCGCCGTAACACCAATCAACAACGCCCCAACCAAACCAGGTCCTTGCGTCACTGCGATGGCCGTCAAATCATCATACGTCAATTGCGCATCTTCCAAAGCAGCATCAGCTAACACCGTTACTTGTTCAATGTGGTGACGGCTCGCTACTTCCGGTACGATACCACCAAATCGTTGGTGACTCTTGATTTGTGTCGCTGTCTCTAAGCTCACAATTTCAGTACCATTTTTGACAATCGCCACACTTGTTTCATCGGCACTTGATTCAAAGGCCATGATATAACGTGTTTCACTCATGCTATTCTCCTTCTCCACGCAACGGCAATGTGACGTCCATCAAGTAAGCGTCTTCCACTGGGTCACGATAGTAATCTTCTCGTATGTTATAGATTATGAAACCTAAGCGTTCATATAAACGAATGGCTCGCTTATTACGATGACGCACTTCTAACAGTACCCGTGTACCATCCTCAAAGCGACCAAACCATTCACGAAGTAGTCGTTCGCCAAGATGTTGCCCTTGGAAACCAGGCATAACTGCCACATTGGTAATCTCAAGTTCATCACCCAAATGTGTCCCACCAACAAAGCCAACTGTCTCTCCATCTGCTTCAATCAGCAAGTATTTCGTAAACTTACCTTTCAAATCATTCTGAAAAACTTTCTTTGACCAAGGTGATCCTTTATAAGCAGCCTTAGCAATCGCGTACAACTCTTCGGCGTCCGTACTATCCCTGAATGTAAAATCCATCACTCTTTCTCCCGAGAATCTGCGCCATATCAAACGCATCTTCCCCGTTATCTCCATAATAATTTGTTTTACGACGAACCGTTTGAAAACCAAGTCGTTCATATAGGCGTTGTGCACTCACATTCGATACACGCACCTCCAATGACACACGGTGGAAGCGAATCTGCTTCGCAACCGTCATCATATACATGAGCAAAAACGTTCCTAAGCCACGACCTTGCCAGTGTGGCGTCACCGTGACGTTCGTAATATGCACTTCATGAATACCTGGCCGGAACGCTGCCCCAATATAGGCAACCATCGTCCCGGTCTCCGGCTCACGAACAACCACGTACAAACGCTCGCGTGAACGGTGCAACTCATTATGGAAGATATCCTCCGACCATGGTTCCTCACCGTTATACGCTGCTCGCTCTAGAACAACCATTTCTTCAACGTCCGTGTATTGCGCTGGCATTAAGTGGAACTCAAAACCATTAACCGCAATCACCTGACGAAATTCTCGTAAACTTTGTGGCAATGGGTGCATCAACCAATGAACCCAATTCTTAAACCTTTTCCACATAAACACCATCACCTGCATCGGGGTGAGCCTTGGCCCAATCAGCCTCAGCTTGCGACAAACGATAATAGTTTGGCACAAATTGGTGAATATCCGTCATGTCTGTTAGTACTTGTGCATCCGTAACCAGCGGCAACACATTTGCGGCATGCGGCAAATTATCAGATGCAAATTGTGCATCTGGCAACGCCTGTCGCAACTCTTCCTCAAACCGAGCCCATTCACCAACAAAAACCACTTGTTGATTCTCCTCTGCCAATTGACTAATCAAAGCAGGAACATTTGTGTGGCGGTCAGCTGCCGTGGCAATATACTTGCCATCACGCAACTCATATTGACCAGCATATAAGTTCGCATTACGCGCATCCATCACTGGCACAATCGTCACGTCGGACGTCGTTACGTTCGTAGCCAACAATCCCAAGCTTGAAATACCGACCAGTTCGATACCTAGCGTAAAGGCCAACGTCTTTGCAGTCGTAACTGCAATACGCAACCCTGTATAAGAACCGGGTCCTTGGCTAACCACAACCCGGTCAAGATCAGCCGGTGCCCACCCTGCTGACTTCACTAGTTCATCAATAAACGGTAGCAATTGCACCGAATGATTCTTAGCAACGTTTGTTTCACGTTGGCCGATTAGCTTGTCGTCTTCAAACAAGGCCACCGACAATGGTTGATTAGACGTATCAAACGCAATAACCTTCATGCCACACTACTTCCTTTACTCTTTAGTCATATGGTATTTATCATACAACTTTTTACCGGACTTTTCATTAACATAAAATTCAGGTGGTGGTTTGTGTCGGCGCTAGCATAAACAAAAAAGACAGTTACCAGAAAACTGATAACTGTCTTTGATAATCAAATATTAGCGGTCTTCATAACCATTTGGGTGCTTTTGGTGCCAAGTCCAAGCCGTCTTGATGATTTCCTTAACATCATCGTACTTAGGTGCCCAGCCCAAAATCTCACGAGCCTTGTCTGATGACGCAACCAATGAGTCAGGATCACCGGCACGACGTGGACCAACTTCGGCAGGGATTTCCTTACCAGTTGCTTCACGCGCAGCCTCAACCATTTGCTTAACTGAGAAGCCGTTTGCTGAACCCAAGTTAAATTGGTTTGAGTCGTTACCCTTAGCCAAGTAGTCCAAAGCCAACACGTGGGCGTTAGCCAAGTCCATTACGTGAACGTAATCGCGGACGTTGAATCCATCTGGCGTGTTGTAGTCATCACCGTACATCATGATCTTCTCGCGTTGACCCAAGGCCGTTTGCAAGATGATTGGTACCAAGTGCGTCTCAACTGGGTGGTCTTCACCGATTGAACCATCAGCCTTTGCACCGGCAACGTTAAAGTAACGCAAAGCAACCCACTTCAAGCCGTAAGCTTCATCAGCCCACTTCATGATGTGTTCCATTTGCAACTTTGACTCACCGTATGGGTTGATTGGGTTTTGTGGCGTCGTTTCCTTGATAGGGTTTTCCTCAGGAATACCGTACGTTGCAGCCGTTGATGAGAAGACGATTTGCTTAACATCAAACTCCAACATAACTTCCAACAACGCAATCATTCCTGCCGTGTTGTTGTCGAAGTACTTTAGCGGATCAGCCATTGATTCTGGCACGATTGATGAAGCCGCAAAGTGAACGACTTGCTCAATGTTTTCCTTCTCAAATACTTCGCGCAAAGCAGCCTTATCACGAATATCAACTTCGTAGAAAGGTACGCCTGCAGGCACCGCAGCACGGTGTCCCGTCAACAAGTTGTCGACAACGACAACATCGCGACCGTCTGACAACAATGTGTCAACCATGTGAGAACCGATGTATCCGGCTCCACCTAGAACCAAAATGGCCATGTGTTTTCTCCTTAAATGACTTTCTTCACTAATTAGTTTACTTTAGTTTTCTGACTTCGTCCAATCAATATGCGCTTCGGCAGACAATGTGTCACCAGACCAGATACGGTGTACTGACTTGTCTTCCATAATTTGCGCTTCTGAACGAATCATATCACCCAACAAAACTTCGTGTTCGTACTTGATGTTCAAGTGCGTTGGTTCGTGCGTTTCAAGGAACGCTGGACCCAAGACATCTTGCATCCAATCAAAGTACTTCGAATTGTTCACGTGACGGTTTGAGTCAATATCCAAGTAACGCACCGCATATTGTTGATCGAAATCAACTGGAATATCACCAATCATGCGGTCTGGCTCTGGTTGACGTGGAATCTTCTTCACACGTTCAGGTGCGTAGGCATCCACCATATCTTGTGGAATACGCGCCATCTTACGCTTCTCCATATCAATCATGGCGTACAAGGCATCAATGCTTACCAATTCGTTTCCGGCTTCATCGACAATTCGGTACAAACGCTTGGCGAAGAATGGGTTGAACTCCTTAGCCAAGGTCTCCAAGGCCACCTTTTCACCAATCTTAGGACGGCGCTTAATATCAACGACGTGTTGCAAAATAATCCAACCAACACCGTTTGCGTGCGCATAATCCGGTCCGACACCAAGGTCGACACTTTGTTGCGTTGAACTCAACACAGCAAGATTAAAAATCATGGGCAGGCTCAACTTGCCTGTCACGTCAGCTTCGTAGTACAACACCTCGTGCTGCATACTGTAAACTTCAGCCATTAATTCTCTCCTTGATATTCCAAATACAACGCTTGACGGTCCAAGTTACGCGCTTTGGCGACTTGCTTAACCGCAGCCGTTGCTTTTAGCCCTGATGCAACAAGGGCTTGTACTGCTTCCACAGCAGTCATTTCAGCAAGCGGGTCTTCATCCCCATCAGTAGTTGGGTTATCATTTCCCGCTACCATCATAACAAACTCACCACGGACTTCGTTTTCACTTGCCCAATCAACCAATTCTTGGGCTGACCCACGTAAGAACTCTTCATAACGCTTCGTCAACTCACGAGCCAACACAACTTGGCGATCAGGGCCAAACGCCTTCACCAAATTTTGCAACGTCTTAGCCAAACGGTGTGGTGCTTCGTAGAAAATCATGGTTTCCGTGTGTGAATTCAAACCTTGCAGTTCTGCCAATTGCTCCTTTGGCTTACGCGCCAAGAAACCGTAAAACATAAAGGTTTGTGGTGCCAAACCAGACGCAATCAATGCCGTAATACCAGCACTCGCCCCTGGTAGTGGCACAACTGGAATGTTTTGCGCAATGGCAGCCTTCACCAACTCATGACCCGGGTCAGAAATTGATGGCATCCCCGCATCTGACACTTGGGCCACATCTTCACCAGCAGCTAAGCGTGCAACCAACTCGGGAATGCGACTCTCTTTATTGTGTTCATGGAATGATACTTGCTTCGTTTGAATATCAAACTGGTTGAGCAATTGTTGCGTGTGACGGGTGTCTTCCGCTGCAATTACAGCCACAGCCTTCAATGTATCAATTGAACGAACCGTCATATCACCCAAATTACCAATTGGTGTTGGGACAAGATAAAGCGTTCCTGTTGTATGTGTTGCAAAACTTTTCTGTTGATTCATCATAAACCTGCTAACTTAAACTGACTTTCAAGGACGGTTGATTCGACCGTCGTTTGAAAACTAATATTTTTCTGTAAACGTTGTGGCGCTGCTAACACGATATCCAACACTTCCAATAGCTTGGCCGTCGTATATCGTTGTGACAAACGTTGCCACTCACCGGCACCCGGGAAGCGAACACTCGCATCCCCAGTCCGACCAAGCAAGATATCACGCCACGCTTGGGCCAACATCGCCAACAGCACACGGGCACGGGCTGGCTCACCAGCTAACGGCACCAAAGCTGTTTGCACGTGGGTAAAGGTGGTATCGTCCCCCTTCAGTGTCCCAGTCACAATATCGCTAATGGCCTTCTCAGCTGAATTAAACCAATCATCGGCTAGCCACTCAGCTGCGCTATCCACACTATCCGTCAACGTACGCGCCAATTCAGCTTGTGCTGCCGTGAAGCCGACTGCTTCCAATGACGTGCGCATCTGTTCAGGTCCCAAGGCTGGAAAATCAATGACCTGCGTACGTGAGACAACCGTTGGCAAAATCTGAGCACGGTTTTCAGCAATCAAAATAGCCGTTTGCTGGCCAACTGGCTCTTCGATAAACTTCAACAGACCGTTAGCGGCACTGCTGGTCATCGTGTCCGCACCAGAAACGATAAACACCTTTTGATTACCTTCAACAGCAGTCTTCGTAAACTCATCACGCAAGTAGCGTACCTGATCAACCTTGATGCTGTTACCGTCGGGTGCCAATTGAATCACATCTGGGTGTTCGTGTGATGCAATACGTTGGCATTGATCACACATACCGTCCGGTTGCCCGTCAGCCGTGACATTACGACACATCAAACGCATTGCCAACCAATCAGCTACCAAGTCTTGACCACGACCACGTGGCCCAGTAAACAAAAAGGCGTGGGCAAGTTGCTCACTTGCCACCGCCTGTTTGAATTGCGCGATTAACTGCGGTTGTTGTGCATTTGCCTGTGCAATTAATTCTTTCGCGTCCATACTTTCCCCTTAGAAGCGGTGGAATTGCTCAATATCTTGAACAAAGACCGTTGCACCACCAACTTGAACTTCCATTGGTGTTGAAGCCGTTGATTCCATTGAGACATCAAGGCTAACCGCTGGTGTCATGAATTGCTTACGAGTGTGTGATGTTTCCTTAATCAACTCAAGTACTTCGTCGACACGCTCATCTTCAATACCAATCATAAAAGTTGTGTTTCCTGAACGAAGGAACCCACCTGACGTCGCCAAACGAGTGGCACGCACATTCGCCTTCACAAATTCAGTTCCCAACTTGTTTGCATCTTTATCTTGAACGATTGCGATTACCATCTTCATAAAGCTGAACCTCCTAGTCCTTCATCCCCAAAATTGGTGCCAACGCTGCCCATGTATCAGCAATCACGGCATCCAATTCTTGTTCTGCGTTAATCATCAAAAAGCGGTCTGGGTATTGCTTAGCCAACTCATGGTAAGCATCTGACACACGTTGGTGGAACGACAACGCTTCGACATCAAGACGGTTCACTTCGTCTTGACGCGTCGTTTGAATACGTTCCAAACCAATCTCTGGTCGAATATCAAGGTAGACCGTCGCTTGAGGCATAAACCCTTCGATAGCAAAATCGTTAATTGCTGCCACCGCATCAGTTCCCAATTCACGGCCCCCACCTTGATAAGCAATTGAGCTATCAACGTAGCGATCAGTAATCACAACCTTGTCAGCTTCCAAGGCCGGCAAAATCGTTTGCACCAAGTGTTGTCGACGTGAGGCTGCGTACAGCAACGCTTCCGTTCGTTGATCCATGTCTGTATTGGCTGGATCAAGGACGAGGTCACGAATCGCTTCCGCAATCTTATTGTCGGTTCCGCCCGGCTCACGGGTTAGCAATAAGCGATCCCCTAGTTCTGGTTGCAACCGTGCGACAATCGCACGCAATACTGATGTCTTTCCAGCTCCATCTGGGCCTTCAAACGAAATAAATGTCCCTGGCATTCTCGCCACCACTTTCTAATTGTGTTGTTAATTCTTATTATAGCAAAAAGCCGGCCCAGGCATAACACCTGAACCGACTTTGGCTAAACGTTCCAGTCGATGTTCTCTGGCTTTACGAAAGCCAATTCGAACAAATAGTTAGAAATGCGCGTTTGTGACCACTTCTTACCGTGGTCTGGCAACAAACGTGAATTCTCAATGAGACGTTCCTTCACCCACTTAGCATTGGCCTCTGTCCATTGCGTGTTCTTCGCAATCAAAGCACCAAATTGGGCGTTCGTATAAGTCTTATCGCTCATTCTAAACACCTCCTATCCTGAGTTTAGTGATTAAATCTCTGGGTGGATAAAAGCCGTTGACCAGTGACCCTTCATGTCACGTTGACGTGCCACGCGAAGTAAAAAGAAGTACTTCTGACGTGCCTTGGCTGTTTCAGCCTTAATCAAACGTGGGTCAATGTCACTTTCAAACAAAGCTACTTCTGACATTTTTGCTTTTTCAAAGTCGAACTTCGCTTGATCAATCGCCTTGTTCAGACGTTCATCGTAAGCTGCTGTATCAACTTTTGGTCGCTTAAACATGTTAAACATCAGAGCTTCGTCCTTCCTTCAACCGCTTTAATCAACGTGATTTCATCAGCATAGTCAATATCACTACCAACTGACAATCCAGTGGCCAAACGTGAAATCGTTAGACCGGCTGGCTTCAATAGACGTGATAGGTACATAGCTGTCGCTTCACCCTCTGCGTTAGCGTTCGTTGCAACAATAACTTCTTGGATGGCGTCATCCTTTTGCAAACGCGTTACCAATGACTCAATGTTGATATCATCGGGCCCCTTTCCAGATAGTGGTGACAACACACCGTGAAGCACGTGGTACAACCCACGGTACTCGCCAGTGTTTTCGATTGCCATCAAATCCTTCACTTCTTCAACAACCAAAACTTGGCTTTGATCACGTGTTGGGTCAGAGCAAATTGCACAAGGATCCGTCTCCGTCAGATTTCCACAAATTGAACAAAAGCGCAAATCACGCTTAGCAGAAATCAATGATTGGGCAAACCCCGTCACATATTCTTCTTGCATGTCAATTGTGTGGAAAGCTAGGCGTGTCGCTGTCTTAATTCCGATACCGGGCAACTTCGTATAACTATCAATAAGTTTAGCAATCGGTTCTGGATATTGCACGTTACAGACCTTCTTTCTCTCAATAAAGGGCCAACTTTTTAGAACATACCCTTTGGTGCGTATTGTCCCAAACGCTTTTGTTGGTCAGCTTCGATTTGTTGCAATGCATCATTAACTGCAACCAAAATCATATCTGCCATACCGTCGACGTCATCAGCGTCAACGATTTCAGGCTTGATTTGCAAGTCCTTCAACTCACGGTTTCCGTTAAACGTTGCCAAAACAACGTCTGAAGGGGCGTGACCAGTGTAGTCAGTTGCTGCAATGGCTTCTTGCTCATTTTGCATTTGCTCTTGCATCTTCTTCACTTGCTTCATCATTGATTGCATGTTTTGTCCACCAAACATAATATCACCCTCGTTTTCTAGTTTTTGTTATTAATCATCAATTTCTTCTACGATATCAGCGCCAAACAAACGTTCAGCTTCCGCCACAACTGGTGCTGGACCAGCTGCTTCGGTTTGATCATCCATTGCCGTTAGACTTGCTAAGTCGTCATCAACGGCAGCTGCCACTTGTTGTGGCACTTGCTGTTGAACAGATGGCGTCGCAGCCGTTCCTTGGCGTTGGGCCACAAACGCAGCGCGCATCTTTGGCCAGTCATCAGTCGTGACAAAGACTAATTGACGCTCGTTTTGCGCTTGCGTCAACAAGCGAATTTGCGTCACCATCGTGTGCAACAATTCTGCATTACGCATGGCGTTGGCCTTGATAACTTCAAAGTCAAAGGCCACAACCAATCCGTCTGGCGAAGCTGCAATTGGCTTCGCGACGTTCAGCATCGCTTGTTGTGGTACCGGCAACATGTTAACCATGTCAGCCCATACTGTTTGCACACGGTCTAGGTCGCCACGGGTCGCTGCACTAAGCACGCCAAACACAGCTGATTGATCATCCGCAACACGTGGTGCGACACGCGTTGGTGCCGGCGTAGCTGGTTGTTCAGCTGGTGCTGCAGATGCCACTGGTTCAGGTTGTGCCGCTGGCTGCGTTGGTGTCTCAACAACTGGCGCTGCTGAGGCAACCGGAGCCGGCTTTGGTGCAGTTGGCGTCGGTTCAGCAACCACTTGTGGCGCTGACACACGCTCTACCGTCACCGGTGCCGTCGTCGCGATTGGTTGACTCAACTTAACCGTCAACACTTCCAAGTAAATGCTTGGTCGATTCGTGAAACGCAATTGCTGTTGCGTGTCATTCAAGGTATCAATCATGCGATACCAAACATTGGCTTGTGTGTTGGCTGCCAAGTCCGTGAATGTCTCATCAGGCACAATGCTGATCAACTCAGGCGCTTCAGTGTGAAGCAACAAGTCACGGGCATAACTAATCAAGTCTTCCACAAAGCGGTTGGCATCCTTACCTGCTGATAATACCTCAGATAGCTTAGCCAAAGCTTGCTTCGTGTCTTGCTTAACAACCGCTTGCACATATTCACCAAGCAACGTTTGCGTGACTGAACCAGTCACAAGCAAGGCGTTTTCCAACGTCACGTGACCATCCCCAAATGACAACGCTTGGTCCAAGATACTCAACGCATCACGCATTCCACCATCAGCGGCGTTCGCAATTACGCGAATCGCAGCTTCATCATACGTGTCACCACGTTGATCCAAGATGTACGTCATACGGTCATAAGCTGCCTTGGCATCAATACGCTTGAAGTCGAAACGTTGTGTACGTGAAATAATGGTTGCCGGAATCTTTTGTGGTTCCGTCGTAGCCAAAATAAAGATAACGTTTGCTGGTGGCTCTTCCAATGTCTTCAACAAAGCGTTAAAGGCACCGGTTGAAAGCATGTGGACCTCATCGATGATGTAGACTTTGTACTTCGCTTGCGTTGGGGCGTAGTTAACGTCCTCACGAATCTCACGGATTTCATCAACACCGTTGTTTGAAGCCGCGTCCAATTCGATGATGTCACCAAGTGTGCCGTTATCGGCAGCTTGACACATCGCACATACACCATCAGGCTCCCCGTTAATTGGATTTAAACAGTTGATGGCCTTAGCAAAGATTTTCGCTGCTGATGTCTTACCTGTTCCACGCGGTCCGTTGAACAAATAGGCGTGGGTTGTTTGCCCCGTCATAATTGCGTTTTTCAACGTCTTGGTCACAACTTCTTGCCCAATCATGTCGCTAAATTTTTGCGGACGCCATGTCCGGTACAACGCTTGATACGCCATTGTGTGTGACCCCTTTCACCACTGTCTATTTTGACAGTAACGTTTGAATTTTCCCTACTCTTATAGTAACAGAAAATAGTAAAAAAAACGCCAACCGATTAGTTCATCGGTTAGCGATTAAAGTTCATAAGAAGTGAAGCACAATGCACGGTCTCCTTAGTGCTGCTGCCTTCCGACCCTGACACGGTTCGAAGTGCACACTTGCCCCACAAATAATATTATAGCAGGTGGATTACTTTTCTGCAATCTCATTCGACAATTCTTGTGCTGCCAATTCGGCTGCGCGGCGTGCCTTCTTTTCAGCCTTCTTCTGCTTACGAATCTCACGGAAGAAGTTACGCAATAAGTCGCCACTCTCTTGCTCACGAACACCTTGGTGCACGTTAACTTGGTGGTTCAAACGCTCGTCCTCTAAGATGTGGTACAAGGAATGCACCGCACCGGCCTTTGGATCCTCAGCGCCATAATACACATCACTAATACGTGACTGTTGAATAATGCCCGCGCACATAATGCATGGTTCCAATGTCACAAACAATTGGGCATCTGGCAAACGCCATGACTTCACCAAACGATTCGCCTCAGTAATCGCTTGTAGCTCAGCGTGCTGGCTGGCATCCTCCAAACGTTCACGTAGGTTAAAGCCACGTCCGATGATTTGCCCTTTTTGCACGACGACTGCTCCAATCGGTACTTCGCCCAAGGCGCCCGCTTTCTTGGCTTCCTTGATGGCTTCACCCATGAAGTAATCAACTTGTTCAGGCGTTAGCGTCGTCATGGTAGACACTCTCCAAAATATAGTAACCCTTGTTCTTAGCAATCGTTGCAGCGTTACCGAATGTTTCAGCCATCAATGCCTTAGCAGATGGCGCACCTTGCTTCTTTTGCAAAACAACCGTCAGCGTACCGCCATCAACCAAATAATCCTTCGCCCCGGCAATCATATCTGACACGATGTCCTTACCAGCACGTACCGGTGGATTCGTCAAAATGGCCGCAAACTTACCGTCAACGCCAGAGTAACGGTCTGACAATACCACGTTAATGCGGTCGCCAACCCCATTCTTTTGCGCGTTACGCTTGACCAATTCAGCTGCACGCTCGTTGATTTCAGCAGCCACGAACTCGCGCTCAGGCATCACCGTTGCCAATGCAATTGAAACTGGTCCGTATCCGGCACCCAAATCCAAAATCTTACCAGCGGGAATATCTTGATCAAACGCATCCAACATCGTGCGCGTTCCGAAATCTACGGTAGACTTAGAGAAGACACCGGCGTCCGTTGTGAACGTCAAGGTGTGGTCAAAAAGCGGGAACGTCCAAGTATGCTCGTCGTGGGCAACGCTTGGATTCGCCGTGTAATAATGTTCAGCCATGTGAACCTCTTTCTATTCTCAATATCAGAATCCTGATAATCTTCAAAGTTTTCTATATAAACCATTGTATGATATAGAGACTAATTATAAAAGCAAAGTACTTGGGGGAGTATGACATGAAAAAGCAGACAATTGGTGTCTTTATGGGCGCCCAATATGGTCACCTAGAAGAATTCCACGAAGCAGCCGCTGCGATGGGCAAAGGAATCGCAGCTCGTAACTGGGCCTTGGTCTACGGTGGTTCAAAGAGTGGTTTGATGGGCAAAGTCGCAGTTAACGCCATCAACGCTGGTGCCGAGGTGACCGGCATCCGCCCAACGAGCTTCCTGCCAGAAGAAGCTGGGCATGATTTGAAAATGGAACACATCGACGTACCAGACATGGATACTCGTAAGCGCATGATGTTCGATCGCGCAGATGCCTTCGTCTTTTTGCCAGGTGGCATGGGAACCTTGGAAGAACTTGGCCAAGTGATGTCATGGACGAAGTTAGGTTACTACGAGAAACCAATCGTCTTGGTGAACATCGATGGTTATTGGGATGACATGGTGGCTTGGTTCGAAACAGCCATCGAAGCTGAGTTCGTCACCCGCGAAGGTCTTTCACGTTTAGCCTTGATGCCAAGCGTTGATGAAACGTTCAAGTACCTTGAAGGTGAATTTGGTGAATAATACAAAAGGCGACGTCTCCATTAATTTGGAAACGTCGCCTTTTTGTTTACTTAAAATACTTTGCCAAGAAATCAGCAACCTTTTGCTCATACTTAGCTGGGTTAGTTGCATATGATTGCACGTGTGAGGCACCTGGGACCAAGTACTTTTCCTTTGGTCCGTTTGAGGCGTCATACACTTGGTTCAAGAACTTCGTTGGCACAAATGTGTCATCCCCACCGTGAATAAACATCATTGGGCGTGTGTTCTTTTGCAACAACTTAATTGAATCAGCTTCAGCGTAGTCGTAACCGGCCAAAACCTTTGAGTACAATGACACAACTGGCACGATAATCTTTGCTAGCCAAGTTGGCAAGCCATACATATCACCAGCTTGGTATTCCAACTCATCATAAACTGACGTGTAACCAGCGTCTTCAATGTACGCCTTAACTTGTGCTGGTGGATTCATTCCTGACAACATCATCGTTGTAGCACCACCCATTGAAGCACCCATCACAACGATTTGGCTGTCTTGACCATTCTTCGTGATGACCTTGCTAATCCATTGCTTGTAGTCCTTAGCGTCCAAGTAACCGAATCCGATGTACTTACCGCCTGACTTACCTGATGCACGATCATCGGGCATCAACACGTTGTAACCCATGTCATGGAACATTTGACCATAAGGTGCCATTGCCTTGTGCTCCACACCGAATCCGTGAATCACAACAACCGTCTTGTTGGTCTTCTTTTCAGCTGGTACATAATTACCCACCAACTTCGTGCCGTCCTTCGCCGTCAAATGCCACGTTTGTGAATCCAACGCTAGGAACTCTTGTTGACGTGAATACAAGGGATCCTTCTTCGTCAACACACCACTACCGATAAAGTCCTTCTTCGCACGCACCTCGGCGACGTGGAAGAAATATCCACCAGCAGCCCCAAGAATAACTGCCAAGACAACCACGACTGAAACCACCCAAGTGATAATCTTACGCGGCGTTGACCAGCGCTTCTTTTGCTTAGCCATATTCGCTAACCTCTTACTCTTCTAAAATCTGATAAGTGCAACCTGTCCATTATAAGGAAGAACACTAGAAAATAAAAGGTATACCCCGTTAAGCAAATAAGTGACTACTTCATATGCAACAATGAGTCGATCAACTTATCGCCCATTCGATCCATATATTGATTTTGTCGTTCCCAAAGTGACTTGCCACTTAACGACTTCTCACTTCCAGCCGGCAATGGTTGATTTTGCGTCGTAATCGCCGCAACTGCCCCAACAATCCAAACACCCAAGCTGAACACCACTAGTAATCTCACTAATTTCTTTCGCATGCCACAAGTCCCCCATTCCTTTTTGTTGCCTTTCAGTCTAGTCGCCAATTGTCAGGTTTTAGCAGGTTTTCGGTCACGATTGTGTAAATGTTTTGTATCCAAATTCGTAACATCCTTAACAAGTTTTTCTCAAATTGGTTGTCCTTGTGCTAAACTATTAGAAAACTATGAGAAATACGGAGCACCAACATGAGCTATTCATTGAACTGGGATTTGGATCCCATCTACCCTGGTGGTATCGAATCACCTGAGTTCGCTGCCAAGCTAACTTTACTTGATCAACAAATTAAGCAATTCGCATCTGACGTGACGGCTTACGACCGTTTCACTGACACGGACTTCAGCAAGCTCGTTGCTTTGGTTAACGACGCGCAAGTGATTCGTTCAGGTTTGGGCACAGTGGCGCTTTTCGTCAACGCCCTTTACTCAGCCGACTATACGAACCCTGTTTACCGTCCCTACCAAACAAAGGTGTCACACTTGGAAGTCGCTTACCAAGCACCATTGGATGCCTTTGCGAAGTTGTTGACGTCATTTGATGATGAGACGTTCGCTAAGGTCAGCACGTTGCCTGGCATCGCTGAGGTTGCCTTCCACTTGAACGAGTTGCGTGATGACGCCGCCCGTTTGTTGGATGACCGTGCTGAAGAATTGCTCAACAAGTTGCGTTTGGACGGCTTGCAAGCTTGGTCAGAACACTACGACACGATTTCATCTGGTCTTTCAATGACGTACACGGATGAAAACGGCGACGAACAAGCTTTGTCTGCTGGACAAGCGTTGAACCAATTGGACGGTTACCCTGACAACAAGGTTCGTGCTAACATCATGGCCAACTACGAAAAGATGTGGGGTAGCGCCGAGAACCTGGCCGCCGACACGATTAACCACTTGGCTGGTGCCCGTTTGACAGAACAAGCGGCCCACGGTTATGAAAACCACTTGGATCAACCACTTGAGTTGAACCGTATGTCACGTGAGACATTGGACGCAATGTGGCAAATGGTCGATGACAACAAGCACATGTTCAAGGCCTACTTCGACCGCAAGAAGGAATTGCTTGGTTTAACGGAGCTTGGTTGGCAAGACCAAGTAGCCCCCATCACGGATTTGGGTGACTACAAGCCAAGCACGTTGTCATATGATGAAGCGGCTGCTTTCATTATTAAGAACTTCGGCAAGTACTCACCTAAGATGGCTGCATTCGCCCAACACGCATTTGAGAATCAATGGATTGAAGCGGAAGACCGTCCTGGTAAGACACCAGGTGCTTGGATGGAAAGTGTGCCTGACATTCACGAGTCACGTATCATCACGACGTTTACAGGTTCAGTGAACGACGCGGCGACGATTGCCCATGAAATTGGTCACGGGTTCCATTCTTCAGTCTTGACGGACTTGCCAGTTTGGCGTGACGGTTATTCCATGAACGTTGCTGAGACCGCTTCAACGTTTGCTGAAATGTTGATTGCGGATGCCAACGTGCAAGCTGCCCAATCAGATGCGGAAAAGGTTGTATTGTTGGATGCGAAGATGACGAACCCAATTGCCATGTTCTTGAACATCCACGCCCGTTTCATCTTTGAAGACAACTTCTACACGGAGCGTAAGCAAGGTTTCGTCCCTGCAGCGCGTTTGAACGAATTGATGGATGAGGCACAAAAGGTAGCCTTCGATGGTCTTTTGGATCACCGTCACCCACACTTCTGGTCATCAAAGTTGCACTTCTTCATTGATGACGTGCCATTCTACAACTTCCCATACACGTTCGGTTACTTGTTCAGCCAAGGTATCTACGCCTGGGCCCACACGCAAGATAACTTCGAAGAGGCTTACATCGCATTGCTTCGCGATACGGCCAACATGTCAACGGAAGAATTGGCCCAAAAGCACCTCGGTGTTGATTTGACCAAGCCAGATTTCTGGCAAGCCGGTGCTGATTTGGTTAAGAAGGACATCGACGAATTCTTGGCTTTGTCAGAGCAATTTGTAAAGTAATGATGAAAATGCCTGCAGATCTCAATTTGAGATTTGCAGGCATTTTTGCGTATCAATTAACTCATCAACCAATCTAGCGCATTCATCTTTTGAATACCACCGTATGACGCCCCCCCGCTTTCAGTATTCCCCTTAATCTATCATCATCTTGAGAAGGATACTTCTCACTTTTACTCAATCTCTCGAATTCAGGAGTATAGTTCCGAATTTCAATTGATTTTCCCCGTGTACACTAAGAAACCAAAATGGTATCTCATTTAGGTATCAAACAGGAGGTGTAGACATGGCACATGCGCTAGATAAAACTGCTTTTACCCTTCGTATCAATTCAGATACAAAGACAAAAGCTGATGAACTGGCTGAGCGAATGGGTATCTCATTAACATCTGCAATTAATTTATGTGTAGAACAATTTGTTCATGACGGTGGCTTCCCATTCCAACCAACCACTAAAGAAAACCACCCTTTGTCTGAGAAAGACATTGATCCAAAATTCATGGCTGAACTCATTCAACTTGTTGAAGATGCAAAAAAGAAGCCTGGATTATCAACTTCAGAAATAGAAACAATGTTCGAAGAACGACGAAAGGAATGGTAATGTAATCAATGCAGTATCTTGTTAGTACCCACCCCTCAGCGGTTGCGGCACTGCTGGATATCATTGATTACATTCGCACAGAACTTCAAAACGAAGCCGCTGCGATTAAACAGTATCAAGATTTCCTGTCAGCAATCCAATCATTAGAAATTAATGCCACTTTATATCAAGTGTACATCCGAACGGAAAGCGGAATAGAATATCGAAGAATTAACGTCAATAACTATGCCATGCTCTATGTAGTACTGGATAACTCAGTTGAGATAGTTAAGATTTTCCACGGAAGTCAAGATATCACTGTTACCGATTAGAACAAACAACATTTAATATGCTTTATACATTTTTCAGAAGTATACTTCCGAAAATAACAAAATAACGTCGAATTCAGAACTATACTTCCGAATTCGACGTTATTTTTTACTTCTTATCCAAAATCATCTTTGACGTTAGGATGGCAAGTGCTACTGCCAAGCCCATTGGCATCAAAGCAGTGTGGTCCAAATGACTCACTTCGAACATCATGAACAAGGCCATCAATGGTGCTTGTTGTGATGCAGCTAGCAATGCCGTGGCACCAATAACAGCTGCTTGGGCAATTGATGCACCAGGCACCATCATGATGTAACCGAAGCCAAGGATGGCACCGAATGATCCACCGATACCAATTGAAGGTGCCAACGTACCACCGTAAGCACCAGCCTTCAACGTGAACACCGTAATGGCCGCCTTAAGCAACATCCCAATCAACAAGACACCAATCACCTTCGTGCTCGTGCTGTTGATGGCGAACTCAGCCAAGCCACGTCCGTTTCCCATAATTTGTGGGAAGAAAATGGCGACCACACCAGTTACGGCTGCAGCCAATGGCAATTGCCACAAAACCTGCACTTGCTTAGCCTTGGCCTTACCGCCAGCCCATTGGAAGGCCTTATGGAAGTAGGCACCGGCCACACCCATCAATGGTCCAACCACAATCACGAATGGAATCATCCCCAACGTGAAGTGCTTATCAGGCACAAAGTAGTATGGGTGGAAGCCGTGCACTGACATACCAACCCACATGGCAATCGTTGACATCGTCAAACTAACTGCCACTGAACGCTTTGACACGTTCTTGTGCAAGATTTCAACGGCGAACAACATACCTGTGATTGGCGCAATATAAATACCGGCGAAACCAGCACCCGCAGCTGCAGCAATCAACAAGCGACGGTCGTCAGCTGTTAGTGAATCCATGTGCCAACGGCGGAGTAACTTCTCCCAACGTTGGGCAAGCAAGGCACCAAGTTCACGAGGTGCCAATTCACGTCCAACTGATCCACCAGTTGCCACGTAGAAGACTTGTGTCACGGCGTGCACAACAGATGGCCAGAATGGCATCTCATCCCCATCCATGGCCTTGTTGATACCAACCGTTGGCTTCATCTTCGTTTGCACAATGAACCAGACAATCGCCGCAATAATTCCACCAATCAATACTGATAAAAAGCGTTGTCCGCCAGCAATGTGCGTTGAAACCGGCATCAGTGTGTTTTCTTCAAATTCCAAGAAGAAGTGCTCAACAAGCTCCAAGAACAAGCTGAGCAACACTGAACTTAACCCTACAACAATCCCCAAAATAACGGTAGATAGCGCCAAGACCCCCATCTTGTGGCGCTCGCTGTAAGTTTTCTCTTCCAAAACAGTAACCTCATCTCAAATAATCGTTTACAAAAAGTTATTATAACACCTAAAAAGCCCAGTCGAAAAACTGGGCTTATGGTTATTTCACTAAATACACGCGCTCGTCAATCAAGTCGAATGATTGATGGTGCGCGTTCAATGCGGGTACTTCTTCTAACTCGGCTTCATGCCAGAAGACATCCGAGTCCGTTGCCCCATCCTTTTCACCAATCACGATGAAATCAAAATCAAAGCGGTATTGGTTATTGCGGATGTATTGCAATACCTGCCAGTCCGCGTCAGTCGTATCCGGCGCCCAACTCATAATGACCGTTGAGACATTCTCACCGTACATATCCAACGCTGCGATGGCATCCATGTTTTCCACATCCGTCACTGGCTTAGCCGACGTTGGATCTGGTTGCGTACGCCAATCTTCATTGTCCGTCGCGATAATCTTTTGTTCCGGCGCAATCGCCTTCAAACCGGCTGAGATATACCCATGCCCAGCCATCAACTCCAATACAGGTTGGCCGTCCGTGTACGCTGACAAGTCACGTACAAAGTCACTTGAGACAAAACCGTACATGCTGAAGTATTCGATTAACGCATCACGTAGATGACGGAGCAAGAAGTCGATATCTTCTAGTGGTTCCGTTAACTCAAGCCAAAGGGCATTACCGGCGTCTGCGTTGTCTGGGTATTGGGCCAAGACATAATTTTGCAGTTCTGGAATCACTGACTCTGGTACTTCCATTGTTGGCAATGCAGCTGGCAAATAACCCGCATTCAATTGTTCAAGCGTATCAATTGCTTGTTGCATGAGGTTAGCCATCGTGGGGATGTTTTGGTAACGGCCTAGATATGGCAACAGCTCACCAAGATAATCCATCTCAGTGAGCTGTTGACCAGACCCAAACCGAATTGCTTGGTTTGTTGTCATCATAATATCCTTTGTTTAGAACAGGCTTTCTTGGTGGTTGCTACGCACATCATCCTCCGGCGTGTATGATACCGGGTTCAAGTATGAGTTAACATACTGGAAAATGTCGAAACGTTGCTGGTCAGTTAGTGGCTTACCGTTAAAGTCGATTTCCTTACCTGACAAGAACAGCAATGACAAGTCAGTCTTTTCTGACATGGCACGGCCGACCAAGAAATCCATTGAAACATTGAAAAAATCCGCTAGCTTTCGAACTTCAATGTACGAAGGCGAACGGTCACCACGCTCCCAGTTTCCGATTTGCGCAGCTGTATTTGGTTTTTGCCCTGGTTCAAGGTGCTTATTCATCTCTTCAGCCAAGGTTTCCAATGTGATGTTACGGCCTTTGCGCAACTCACGCAGACGATCTGGAAACATGTGCGTCGTTCTCCGTTTTCATAAAATGTCATGCGGGCACACTAAAAGCCCTAATATACTTCTATTTTAACGAACATTAACCGATTTTTCCACACCCAAATTGTGGAAAACCACTTCTTTTATCCACACGCTGTGAATTAAGGCTTAACAGTTAGCACAACCACGTTGACTGTCACAGCTGGTAATGGTGTGGCTTCCGCTGCCGCTTGGGCTTCTGGACGCGCGCCCCAGTGCAATGGCGTCATGTGTAACAGATCAACATACAAGTCAGCTGGAATTTGCCATTGGTATGAAATCTCTGTTTGTGTGGCGTCTGGGTAGTTCTCCATGAAGCGGTCGACCACTTTTTGGTTACTATACGTGTGATTTGGTGAATCCACAGGGTACAACATTTCACGCAATTCGTGTAGATAACCAGATGATGGGACCACCTTCACCAACGTTCCCTCGGGTGCCAAGACACGCTTGAATTCTTCATACGCACTTGGTGAGAAGAACTCCACGATACTGTCAAAGCTATTGTCGTTAAATGGTAGGTTCGCTAAGTCAGCGACTGCAAAGAACGCATCTGTGTCCAATTGCGTTGCCAAGTTAACCCCTGCCTTAGAAATATCGAAACCAATACCGGTATCGATGTTGCCACGCTTGGCTATCAAACGGGCAAATGGCGTCCCTTCACCGGTTCCCACATCCATGATGCGTTGTGGGTCGGCAGGCAATTGGTCCGCAACCGCGTCCACGATGCCATCGAACAAACCGGCCGTCAAAACACGACGACGAGCCGCCAACATGGCATCATCATACTCCGTATTGACTGCGTGGTTCAAGAAATAAAGGGAACCCTTCTTATTAATGTCCAAACGGTGGTTATGCGCACATACCAAGGTATTGCCTTCAACGTGGTCATAAGGCTCGCCATCTACAGTACAGCGGAACATGTCCAAGTGTTCGCTGACGAACTTAATCCCTTTTTCAATCTTCTTCATGTTTATCCTCATTACTCAAGTCAATATCGTATGCTCGTCGGCTACCGGCTAACTGGCCACGGTAAGTAAAGCCACGACGTGCAATAATGGCTTGCATTTTCTTATTTTTATCATGTGTATCAATCCGAATATAATCATACCCCTTTGCCCGGGCTGTCGCAAATAAATGCGTGAACAGCTCTGTCGACAAATGGTAGCCCTGGTGTTGGAATGACACCGCCATGCGATGAATAACCGCATAAGGCTTACGCTTAGTTGGGTACAGCCAGCGACCGCCTTGGAGACGCTGGTAGTTCACGTCTTTCTCTTGCCAAAGCGTGGCTGTGGCGACGATTTCGTCATCGAGTTGCAGAATGTACGCGTACCCTTTAGCGATGTCGGCTTTGATGATTTCTGGGGATGGATAGCCATTATCCCACTGTGGATTATGATCAATAGACATGACTGCCTTAGCATCTGATATAATTTGCCAAATTGCATCGGCATCAGCCATAGTTGCCTGCCGGTAAGTTATATTAGCCATCCGTCCACCTCACTTCAATAAGCAACATTATACGCCGTTTTCGGGCAACAATTGTCAACAAAAACGTCATACCTGGTTGCGATAATAATATCAGTCATAATAAATGATTTGCGGTGAATCCCATCGCCGCACCTTCTTTCACCACACGGTACTCCTTGCCGGGTGGTTTTTTGTTGCCGGAAAACTAAAAAGGACAAAGCACAAACATGTACTTTGTCCTTCAATATGTTAATTAGTCTTCGAAACCTTCAGTCGTCATTGATGCTTGGTACAAAGCCACAACATCATCAACCGTCAAGTTCACGTAACCACCCTCGTGATCCAAACCACCGATCTTAACAGCTGACTCAGCCATTGCGCGGAAGTTCGTGTCATCGTTGATATCAACACCTTGCAAAGTCGTTGGGACATCCAATGACTTTACCCAGTCGTAAGTGGCTTGGATAGCCTTTTCAGCAACGACTTGGTCGTCAGCGTCTTGGATATCCCAAACGTTACGTCCGAAGCGAGCAAACTTAGCAACCGTGGCTGCTGACAAAGCACGCTTCATCCAACGTGGCGTCAAGATTCCCAAACCAACACCGTGAGTGATGTCGTAGAAGGCTGACAACTCGTGCTCAATTGGGTGAACCGTCCAGCCGTTCACGTTTCCTGAACGTACCAAACCGTTCAAAGCCATCGTTGAGGCCCACATCAAGTTAGCACGGGCATCGTAGTTGTCTGGCGTTTCCAAAGCAACTGGTGCCCACTTGATAACGGCACGCATGATACCTTCAATCATACCGTCAGAAATGTCTGTGTTCTCGGCACGGTCGAAGTATTGCTCAGTCAAGTGTGAGAAGATGTCGAATGATCCGGCAGCCGTTTGCCACTTTGAAACTGAGTACGTCAATTGTGGGTCCAAGAATGAAACAGCTGGTGTGTTTGGTCCATACGTACCAATCTTAGCGTTCAATTCTGGGTTTGAGATAACTGAACCGGCATTCATTTCAGTACCCGTTGCAGCTAACGTCAAGATGTCGACAACTGGCAATTGGTTCAACTTTGAACGGTACTTTACACCGTGGTCAGCGACCAAGTCCCAGGCATCCCCATCATAAAACTTTGCTGATGCAATCACCTTAGATGCATCGATAACTGATCCACCACCAACGGCCAAAATGACGTCGATGTCGTTCTCCTTGGCCAAACGTTGACCCTCGCGAACTGAATCAATCTTTGGGTTAGGCTCGATGCCGTCCAATTCAACGACGTTCAAACCTTCCAAAGCCTTCATAACACGCTCATACAAGCCAGAACGCTTGATTGAACCACCACCGTACGTCAACAAAACGTTTTGACCAAATTGGGCCACGGCATCGTGCAACTCAGCATCGATGTGGTTCTTTCCAAAGCGAATATCCGTCTTATTTACAAAGCGAAAATCTTCCATAATTTATCGTCCTCCAATGACTTGTGCAGACTACTTTACTTACTAAACGTAACATACACTATACGCTTTTAACCCCAGATACTCAAGTAAGACCCATTGGCAATCAACGCAAAAAGTCCCTGGACAGTTTTACCCGTCCAGGGACTCTCTACCGATTAGCGTGTTGCTTGCTCATCTTCCTTGCGTCGACGCCAGAACGCCAACAAAAGACCGAACAAACCACTCGCAACCATGGCAGCAATCACAACCAAGAAGTCATTCTCAGTTACGCGACCTGTCAAATTCATTGCTTGCTTTGCACTTTCCAAAGGCACAATTGAATCTTGAATGACAGCTGCCGTTTCAGGCAACTCAGTGATGCGTGCATCAGCTGTGTTAGCCGTCTTTGCTTGTTGCTCATTACCAGCAGCTGCTAGTAGTGAAGCGTTGTTATCTGCATTTTGTGCAACACCTTGCGCTTGCCAAGCGACGTTTTGCGTCGTGTTAGCAGTTGCACTAGTTTGGCCTGCCGTTTGTGAACCAGTAACTTGTGCACCAGCCGTTTGACCAGCAACAGTTACGTTGTTCGCTTCAGAGCCATCGCGTGACTCGTTAGCTGGTCCAGCCACGTTCACTTGCTCACCTTGGGCACCGCTGTTGTTGTTAGCAGTTGCGCCAGATGTGTTCGTGTGGTCACCGTTTTGGTTGTTATCCGCAACAGATGAACCAGGCTTGTTACCCTTGTCCGTGTTGTTTTGATCAGCACCATCATTTGCTGGTGCGAATGACACAACAAAGTCTTGGATGTCCATATCGTTTGGCGTAGCAGGCTCACCAAGAACCATGTACCCGGCAGTTGCCTTACCATTCTCATCCCAAGCCGTAGCTACGAACTTGGCGTCGCTTTGGTCAAAGGTTGATGGACCATCTTCCAATCCAACGTGGTCAAAGTAACCCGTCGCTTGAAGTGCTGCCATCAATGAGTCGTACGTCTTACCATCTGGTGCCTTAACCGTCATCTTTAGCTTGCCTTGCTCAGCCTTAGCTTGCAACTCAGCATCAACAGACTTGAAGTCATCAACGTTAATCTCGGCGTCAGACTTACCCATTACCGTACCGATAACGTTGCCGTCTTCATCCTTAACTTGAATCTTTTGACCATCCAACGGTGCATAAACAACCTTCATTTGCGTGGTTCCCGCAGCAAAGGTTGGGTTCGCCTTAACGGCTTCTTCCAATGAAGCGTATTGCGTACCATCAGGTGCAACAACACGGTGGGCATAACCATCGATGTTCAAGTTTTGATCAACACGGTTCATAGCTTCAACAGCGTTCGTCACGTTAACCTTCGTATCCGTGTAACCCGTTGAAACAATGGATGCAAGCGTGGCATCATCCTTTTGCAACTTAGCCAAGGCATCAGCAACCGTCGTCAACTTTTGCGCGTTTGCGTTACCAGCAGCTGGCTCTTCGCCCTTATCGAAACCAGAATCAGTTCCCAACTTCACGACAACCTTGGCAGGATCTGGCGTGTACGTTACCAAGTAGTTCGTACCAGCAGGCACACCATCAACCGCAATCATGCCGTCAGTCAATGCTACTGCATTTCCTTGCGCATCCGTTACCGTAGCCGTGTAACCAGTCTTACCAGGCACTTGCACATTCTTAGCACCAGCTTGCACTGACACTTCAGCCGTTGGCAAGTACATCACCGTGACATCCCCATCAGCAGGCACATCCAACGTCTTACCATCAGTCGTCTTCGTTGACGTTCCGTCAGGCGTAATCGTCGTCTTAACACCATTTGGCGTCAACTCCGTGTATTGTGCCGTTCCTGAACCGTCAGTCACAAAGATAAACGGCTTGTTACCATTCTTTGAAACTGTCACAACTTGGGCATCCTTAGCACCTGGCACGTTAGCCGTAGCCGTACCATTTGCGTCCTTGCTCATTTGCACAACCGTTTGCTTACCGTTATCGTCCGTCACAATCGCGAAGGCCGTATCACCGTCAGCAACCGTCGTTGAAACTTGCCCTGACTTAACTGGTGCTGCTGGTGTCTTCACAACATTGGCATCAGCCGGCTTTGACGTGGCAGTCAAAACGTTCATCGCGTTTTGCAAGTCCGTCATCGTCGTTGTGTCGTTGTTAGCCAACAAGTTCGTCACTTGCTTGCGCGCAGCAACCACATTCGTGTCTGTTGCATCAGCCGTTTGATCAACCAACTTTTGCGCAGCCTCACGGGTCGTGTTCAACTTAGCCGTCATGTCATCCAAACGAGCTTGGATATCACTCATGCCTGAACGAAGCGTCGTTGCCGTCGTATCGTCTTGGCCGGCTGCGTTTTGCAAGTCCGTCACTTGTTGGTTAACATCACCAAGCTTGTTCTTCTTAGCCATTTCAACTTGGTCTTGCAAGTTGGCAGGCACCTTCACTGCATTGGCATCAGCGACCGCTTGCTTCAACGTTGCTTGCGCCGTAGCGACCGCGTTATCGTAAGCCGTCTTAGCCGTGTCAGCATCACCATCGTTGTTCAGTGCATCGTCAACCGCCTTCTTGGCAGCTGTTACGTCAGCATCGTCAGATACGTTCGTTGGCACAACCGTTGCATCGGCCGTTTGCAACTTAGCAACTGCCTTCGCAACATCAGTGGCTGTACCCGTCTTTGCAGCATCCTTAACCGCTGCAACACGGTTCTTTACGTCGTCATTGTCACCGTTCTTCACAGCCACAACCGCGTCGTCGGCCTTATCAACTGCCGTTTGGCGAACATCATCAACTGCCTTGATATCATCTTGCAATTGCTTGCGAGCGTCATCAATAGCAGTCTTCGTTGCCGTCTTATCAGCCGTCAACTCGTTCAAATGATCGATGTCGTTTTGAATAGCCGTCATGTCTTGATCTGCATACTTAGGTGCGTCATCGTTCCATGATGATTCATCATCAGAAGCGCCGTCCTTCGTTGTTTGCAAGGCCTTCTTGGCATCCGCAACGGCCGTCGTCAACTTGTCTGTTGCCTTGGTCAACTTGTCCGTGTCCAAACCATCAGCGTTCAAGATATCGTTAACAGCCTTCTTGGCAGCGTTAACATCAGCATCATCTGAAATGTTAGCAGCCACAATCGTATCAACCGCTGTCTTTACCTTGTTGATTGCCGTTTCGATGGCCTTCTTCGTACCGTTGGCAATTGCACCCTTCAACGTATCAACCGTCGTCTTAACTTCGGCATCGTCGTTATCTGCGTTTGCATCAACCGTATCGTTACCATCATCCACTGCGCCATCACGGGCACCCGTTACAACTGCAATATCCTTGCGCAATTGCTCGCGCGCGTCATCGATGTCAGACTTCGTAGCATTCTTGTCAGCCACCAAATCGTTCAACTTCTTAACGTCATTTTGGATATCGTCAGTATCTTGGTCCGTGTATAGTGAGGCAGCCTTATCCCAAGCTGAAGTGTCGTCGTTGGCGTCTTGCTTCGCATCAGCCAACTTCGTCTTAGCTTGTTCAATAGCGTTGTCATAAGTAGCCTTAGCCTTGGCAACGTCACCATCGTTCTTCAATGCATCATCAACAGCGGTCTTAGCAGCCGTCACATCAGCATCATCTGAAACGTTTGTTGGCACAACCGTTGCGTCAGCCGTTTGCAACTTAGCAACTGCCTTGGCAATATCTGAAGCCGTACCAGTCTTCATAGCGTTATCAACCGCTGCTTGGTAGTTCTTCACGTCGTCGTTGTCGCCATTTACAACTGCCTTGTCAGCATCGTCAGCCGTCTTAACCGCTACATCGCGAACACTAGCAACCGTCTTGATGTCATCTTGCAATTGCTTGCGAGCTGCATCAATGGTCTTCTTCATTGCCGTCTTGTCAGACGTCAATTCGTTCAAGTGGTCAATGTCGTTTTGAATAGCCGTCGTTGTTTGATCGGCATACTTAGGGGCATCAGCAGTCCATGACTTCTCATCGTTAGCTGCGCCATCCTTCGTATCTGCCAAATCCTTTTGTGCCTTGGCAACGGCCGTGTTGAAATTATCAACTGCGTTTTGTACGACAGTCTTATCCAACTTAGGGGCGTTCAAAGCATCGTTAACCGCCTTCTTCGCGTCAGCCACATCATCAGAATCTGAGATATTTGGCACAACAACCGTATCAACGGCTGTCTTAACGTTTTCGATGGCTGTCTTGATGTCAGAAGCCGTTCCGTTATCAAGGGCGTCATTCAACTTACCAACCGTCTTTGTAACTTCGGCATCACCGTTGTCCTTGTTGGCGTCGGCAGTGTTCTTACGTCAGTAACGGCATCGTTACGAACACCCTTCACAACGTCGATGTCGTCTTGCAATTGCTTGCGAGCGTCATCGATTTGCTTCTTGGTAGCCGTCTTGTCGGCCGTCAAACCATTCAACGTATCAATATCCTTTTGGATAGCGCTAGTCACGTCAGTTTGATCTGCGTAAAGTGATGAAATCTTATCCCAAGCAGTAACATCACCCTTGGCACCAGTCTTGGCATCGTTCAACTTCGTCTTCAAACCTGACAAGATACCATCAATAATATCTTGGTCATGTTGGATTTGCTTCAACGTCGTTGCGTCATCACCAACCTTAGTTGCCAAATCTGCAATCGTGTCCGTCAACTTTTGACGATCATCTGCTGGCAAATCAGCAATTTGATCCGTCAAGTTTGCTGGTTCTTCCGTCGTCGCGTTTGACTTAGCCGTTGCCAAAGCAGTTGCTGCAGCTGACTTTGCACTATCAAGTGCCGTTGCAACAGATGACAAAGCAGCTGACGTCACTGCACCCGAGTTCAAAGCTGAAACGTAAGCTGATTCAGCTGACATAACAGCGTCGTCATCTGCGACATTTGCTGCGACTGAAGTTGACGTTGCCAACTTCAAGGCCGTGCTTGCTGAAGCAACCATTGATGACGTTGCGGCTGAATTAGCAGCGACGCTCGTCAAGATTGAAGCCATTGAGTTAACGATGTCATTACCAGTTGCCTTTGAAGCAGTTACTGAGGCAGCTGACTTTGCATCTGACAAAACAGCCTTGTATGACTTAACAGCTGAATCATAAGCTGACAAAGCTGAACTCATGTCAGTTGCCTTAACGCCGGTTGACTTGGCTCCCAATGAGTTCAAGTCTGACACAACGGCTGCCATTGACGCATCTTCTTGATCAGTCAAGTTGCTATCAATAACCGCTACCTTAGCGGCACTCTTCATGCTGTTCAACGTTGACGTTGCAGCTGACGTTGCGGCTGAAAGGGCCTTGTTTACCGTAGCAAGTTCATCTGGTGTCTTGGCACCTGACTTCAATGCTGAAACATAGGCTGTTTCGGCTGACTTAACTGCTGCGTCATCAGTAATATCTGAATCAACAACCGTTGACGTTGCCAACTTCAAGGCCGCGCTCGCTGAAGCAACCATTGATGACGTTGCGGCTGAATTAGCAGCGATGCTCGTCAAAATTGACGCCATTGAGTTAACAATGTCATTTCCTGTCGTCTTTGAAGCAGTTACTGAAGCAACTGACTTCGCATCTGACAAGACCGTCTTATATGACGCAACAGCTGAGTTGTATGCTGACAAAGCTGAGCTCATGTCAGCAACCTTTACGCCATTTGACTTGGCTCCCAATGAGTTCAACTTAGTAACAATAGATGCCATTGAAGCATCTTCTTGGTCAGTCAAATTGCTGTCAACGACCGCTACTGAAGCAGCGCTCTTCATGTTGCTCAAAGCTGACGTCGCTGCTGACGTTGCAACAGAAAGTGCCAATGATACTGATGACAATGCATCTGACGTTGTGGCGCCTGAGTTCAAAGCTGACGCATAATCTGTCTCGGCATTCTTAACCGCTACATCATCAGCAATATCTGAATCAACAACCGTTGACGTTGCTAACTTCAAAGCCGTACTTGCTGAAGCAACCATTGATAGCGTTGCATCTGAGTTAGCAGCCACGCTCTTCAATACAGATGCCATTGAGTTAACAATGTCATTACCCGTCGTCTTAGCAGTTGAAGCAGCTGATGTCTTAGCCGTGTTCAAAACTGACGTAAAGTGTGACAATGAATCACTCAAAACGGCCATCTCTGAGTCCAATGCACTCTTCGTGTAGATTGAATCTGCACCCATTGATTGCACCTTTGCCAATTCTGAGTTCAACGCTGAGTTACCCTCAGTTTGATCAGCAATGTTGCTTGGAATTGCGTATGATGCTGCTGACTTCTTAGCAGCAGTCAATTCAGTGTTAGCCGTAGAAACTGCAACGCTCAATGCTGAAGATGCTGACGCAATATCCTTACCAGCAATCAGGTCTGAAGCGAATGCTGATTCAGCAGACTTAACAGCAGTGTTATCTTCAACAACTGAAGAAACCGGCGTGTCAATTGCTGATTGCAATGCACCAACAGCCGTCGCCAATGAAGCTGACGTTACACCACTTGAAGTTGCCAAAGCTGATACGTAACTTGCAATTGAAGAAACGTAGCTAGACATTGATGTCGTCTTCATGTCTGGGTTTGCCAATGATGACAAAACAGAGTCAGCGTTCACAACCGCAGTACGGTTTTCGATTTCAGTCTTAGTAGCTGAACTGTTGCTCAAAGTAGAGCGCAATGCTGAAACAGCATCTGACAAATCGCCAGCCAGGCTTGCTGTACCTAGTGACGTCAAAACTGAGCTAGCAGCCAAACTCTTTTCGGTACGTGCAGCAGAGAATCCTGACAAAGCACTAGACAAGATGCTCATTTGATCAACCAATTGTGACTTCGTGTACGTTGAATCGGCACCCATACTGTTCGTCTTAGTTACAATTGCAGCCAAGCTTGAGCTAGCTTCACTGTTAATTTGATCCAACAAGTTGCTTGGTACAGCGTCGTTCTTGGCCTTAGTCTCAGCCTCTTGCAAAGCAGTATTAGCGTTAGCAACGGCGTCTTGCAAAGCCTTCAAACTATCTGTTGTGTCCTTACCAGTTGCAAGGTCATTGGCATAGTTAGTTTGTGCCTTTTGCACATCACCGTCGTCCAAAACGTTCTTATTAACAACGTTTTCAACCGCTGTCGCAAGTGCTACACGTGCATCGTCAAGATCAGTTGCGCTGGCCTTATCCATGCCACCATCTACCAAATCATTCAAACGCTTCGTTGCTGCTGCAACTGCTACATCATCGTTGCTTGCTTGTTCGTCAGTTGCCATATCGGCCAACAAAACTGAACGCTTGTAAACGATATCTGCAGTCGTTGAAGTCTTGTCCGCAATCGCTTCATCCAATGCCTTCTTGGCTTCTTGAACCTTCGTTCCCATCTCGGCTGTTACTGAGTTACTTGTCGTTTGGCCTTCAAGTTCAGCACGCGTGTGGGCGATGTCTTCATCCTTATCAGTTGTGTTAGCGTCTGAGAATGACGTTACAGCGCTGGTCAACTTTGTTGCGTCGTCTGCCATCGCAGTTGCACTGGCTGCGCTCTTCTCCAACGCAGTCAACGTTGATGTTACCGCATTAACAGTGTCTAGCGCCGATATCTTCTTTGCGTCAGTATCTGTCTTAAGTTGGTCAATAATACCTTGAACCTTGGTAGACATACCTTGCAATTGCTTGATTGCTTGATTGATATCAGACTTATCTTGGTCAGTCTTAGCATTCTTCAAAGCGTCTTGAGCAGTCGTGATACTTGCATCAATACTGTCCTTGGCTTTTTGAGCAGTCGTTACTTGTGCATCAAAATCATCTTGGTTAGTCGTATAAATTACAGTAAGGGTCTTGTCCGTTCCAGCAACAGCTGACAACTTGCTTGATGAATCAATCTTGAAGCCCTTAATTTCAGGTGCGTCATAGTTTGAGACATAGTGACCGTCAGTCGCTGCTACAGTATCCTTACCACCATTAATTTGAACAGTTTCACCGGCCAACGCAGTAACAGTGTTCGTCTGTACCAGGCTAGTTGGGTCCTTCTTGAATTGATAGTTCACTTGAACATCATCAGTAACGTTAGTTCCACGGAAGTAAGAAATACCACCGAAGAATGATTGTCCATTACCACCGTTACCTGCAAACAAACCGATAGACATTTCTTGTTGAACAATTACATTGCTCGTAACGGTGCTCAATAGGTACTTGGCCTTTGTTGCTGCTGTTGCGTTCACAGCAATGGCATCCGCGTTTGCGTACTCAGTATACGTTAGCGTGGCATTCACATACTGTTCTCCATTGATAGTTGTCATCTTTAAGGTACCATCAGCATTTTTCTGTGGTACCCATAGGTAATCAAAATAAACACCCTTACTTAGATAATTTTGAATAGCCGTATACTTGTCTGAGTCAGATCCGACATATGTTGCGTTTGATGCAGTGCTAGACACAGATATCTTGTTTCCATTACCGTCATACGCTTCTTTGGCATAGGCATATCCAGTCTGATCATTAACATTTTTAGTAACTGCATTACCTTCAATGTTTTTCGAGCCATTCACACCATTAATAGTGTTTGCAGTACTATTGTCGGCGTAGAGCGCCCCGTTAGCATTAGTTTGTCGAACGTGGACCAAAAGTGGATCGATGTCACCCTGACGAGCAATGTACAAGTCTCGTCCCGCAATAACGGCATTTGGTACACCTTCAATACCATCACTCAAGTTCAGAGTAGCCAACTTAGGTCCCATTTTCAAAGTTCCCATATCTGTTGGTTCGGCTGTTGTCATAATCACACCAACAGCTTGACCTCCACCATACATTCCGTTACTAACACCTTGACCACTGGTATAAAGGTTAGACTTCGATCCAGTAGTACCGTCTGCCAAAATAGGCAAAAGTACATACCCACCACGAATTTCAAACTCATTAGTTGTTTTTAGTTTAGAACCATATGCTAAAGTTCCACCTTCGTTAGAAATTTGTGGCGTGATGGCTTTCCAGTCGATACTATTTTCCTTACCTGGCAACAAACTTGAGACAACACTATCTGCTACTGAGTTTGCAACGGACACAACGCTCTGCAGGTCAGTCGCATTTGATACTGTTGATGCCTTGTAACTATTATTCCAAGTAACATCTCCCGTGATATCACCCGTTTGCTTAAAGTTAGGGTTTACATTCGTGTTACCATCAGAACCAGAACCGATATACGTAAATTGAGACTTTGCGACAGCGTTTGAAGTAGCCACGTGCTCAGATGCTGCCAAAGATCCTGGCTTCGTAATCGTCCAATCTGCACTTGATGGTGTGGCATTATACGTTGAAACATTAGTGTTAGCTGATGCTGGCGTTTGCACATCTTGATTAGCATCAGTTGACGTGCCCAAAGCATACGCCTTGCGCACATTACCATCGGCGTCCACATCATCTTGCACCTTCACTGCATCAGTTGGCACAACAACACTACTTGCTAGTGATTGTGACGCACTCAAAGAAGCTTCTGCTGAAACAACAGACGCTGACGTTGAAACTGATACCGGTGCAACTGAGCTTGCTGATGAGGCTGAAACTTCAGCGCTCACTGAAGAAGCGGGTGCTACTGATGCACTCGCGCTATCTAATACAACTGAGTCAGTTGGGGTGCTAACCTCAGCTGTTACTGAACTTTCTGATGCTGGAACCACAGCATCGACGCTATCAGCAGATGCGTCCGCTGACAACATTAAAAGCCCCCCTAACAATGATACCGTGGCCATTCCAGCGACTACCCAACGCTTACCGGCCTTGTACATCTTGTAGTGAGACTTTACCTCATAGTTACCCTTATTAATATTCATTTGTCGCATGACACAACGTCCTTCTTACTTCTCTCTTACTCTTTATAAGCATTTATTGTAAGGTCGAATTATGAAGAAAATGTGAATTTCAAGCGTTTTGCCCGCTAATTTTAGTTTCTGGGGTGGGACAAGTGCCTTGTGTACTGTATTCCAGAAGAAAATGGGAATGCATCTGCAATCGGTCGTCTTGGGTTTATAGTTAATACGTCGTGAGATTCTCTTACTAATTCTCAACTAAGACGTTTTATCTAGCTGACTACCCCAAATTTCGCTAGATATGCTGGCTCAACCCACGAGCTTAGCATTGAAAAGAAAAGAGCAACTGGTACTTATATCGCAGAAAAGTATCAGTTGCTCTTTTTTCATATGTATACAAAAAAGCACTTCAACTAGATTCACATCTAAGTTGAAGTGCTTTTTGTTATGAACTAACAGCGATTAACCGAGATTAGTCGTTGTGCAAGTTCATTGAGTTTTCAATATCAGCGATTGAAGGAATCTTCGTACCCTCTTCAGTTGATACAACAACAGGATCTGCAACGACCTTGTCTTCAACAGCTTGGTATTGCTTCATACCAGTACCAGCTGGGATCAACTTACCGATGATAACGTTCTCCTTCAAACCAACCAATGGATCGTTCTTTCCACGGATAGCAGCGTCAGTCAAGACACGAGTCGTCTCTTGGAATGATGCGGCTGACAAGAATGAGTTCGTCTCCAATGATGCCTTGGTAATACCAAGCAAAACTGGACGTGCTGTGGCTGGCAAACCACCCTTCAACAACGTCTCTTCGTTAGCATCACGGAATTGCGCGATATCCATCAACGTACCTGGCAACAAGTCCGTTTCACCCGGATCCATGACACGCACCTTACGAAGCATTTGGCGAGCCATAACTTCGATGTGCTTGTCAGAGATCTCAACACCTTGCATACGGTAAACCTTTTGCACTTCACGCACAATGTAGTTTTCCGTAGCCAACGTGTCACGTACTTGGATGATTTCCTTAGGGTCAGCTGAACCTTCGTTCAACGTCTCACCACGGTGGATTTGATCACCTTCGGCCACACGCATGCGTGCAGTCATTGGCAACGTGTAAGTACGCGTATCCGTCTCACCTTGAACAGTAACTTCCTTAGTACGTTCTGCTGGGTTTTCTTCAATAGAAGTAACCTCACCAGTAACTTCAGTAATCATAGCACGACCCTTAGGGTTACGTGCTTCAAAGATTTCTTGCACACGAGGAAGTCCTTGCGTGATATCGTTTCCGGCAACACCACCAGTGTGGAAAGTACGCATAGTCAATTGCGTACCAGGCTCACCGATTGATTGTGCGGCAACAGTACCAACAGCTTCACCAACTTCAACAACGTCACCAGTAGCCATGTTGCGACCGTAGTCGTATACGCAGACACCGTGTTCCGTGTTGCAAGTAAAGGCTGAACGAATGTTAACAGTCGTTACGCCGGCGTTGACAATGGCCTTAGCCTTGTCTTCGTCGATCATTTGGTTGTGAGCAACGATGACTTCACCAGTCTTAGGGTCGATAACAGCCTTTTGTGCATAACGTCCCAAAATACGCTCGTACAATGACTCGATGACTTCGTTACCGTTCATGATTGCAGAAACATCCAAACCACGATCAGTACCACAGTCGATCTCACGAATGATAACGTCTTGCGCAACGTCAACCAAACGACGAGTCATGTAACCTGAGTCGGCCGTCTTCAAGGCCGTATCAGTCATACCCTTACGAGCACCGTGAGTTGAGAAGAACATTTCCAAAACTGACAATCCCTCACGGAAGTTGGCAATGATAGGCAACTCCATGATACGTCCGTTAGGCGCAGCCATCAAACCACGCATACCGGCCAATTGCGTAAAGTTAGAAATGTTACCACGAGCTCCTGAATCTGACATCATGAAGATGTTGTTATCAGGCTCGAAGTGCTCAATAAGCTTAGCAGTAATGTCATCCTTCGCTTGGTTCCAGATGGCAATAACACGCTCATAACGCTCATCGTCAGTAATCAATCCACGACGGAATTGCTTAGAAACAGTAGCGACTTGCTTGTGAGCTTCTTCGATGATTCCTGGCTTTTCCTTCAAGTCAGTAACGTCGGCCACACCAACCGTCAAACCAGACTTAGTTGACTCATCGTAACCCAAGTCCTTCATGCGGTCCAATAGCAATGACGTTTCAGTAACCTTGTAGATCTTGTAGACTTCGGCAACGATGTCTGACAAGAATCCCTTCTTGAATGGAGGCAAGATTGGCGTCTCAGCAAAGTGTGCCTTGATGTCAGTTCCTGGCTCCAAGAAGAAGCGGTCGTCAATGGCGTGCAAGTTAGCCTCGGTTGGCTCGTTCAAGTATGGGAAGTCGACTGGCAAGATGTCGTTAAAGAACAACTTACCAACAGTCGTCGTCATGATACGTGAACGTTGCTCGTCAGTGAATGGCTTTTCTGCAGGGAATGAAGACGTTTGAACTCCAATACGAGTGTGCAAGTGCACATACTTGTTTTGGAATGCAGTACGAGCTTCGTTGATATCCTTGAAGACCATACCTTCACCTTCACGACCAGCTTCTTCAGTCGTCAAGTAGTAGTTACCGATAACCATGTCCTGTGATGGGGCCACGATAGGCTTACCATCCTTAGGTGCCAAGATGTGTCCAGCGGCAAGCATCAACAAACGAGCTTCTGCTTGAGCTTCATCTGACAAAGGAACGTGGATGGCCATTTGGTCACCGTCAAAGTCGGCGTTATAAGCTTCAGTAACCAATGGGTGCAAACGCATAGCCTTACCTGGCACTAGGACAGGTTCGAACGCTTGAATACCCAAACGGTGAAGCGTTGGTGCACGGTTCAAAAGAACTGGGTGCTCCTTGATAACGTCATCCAAGACGTCCATAACAGCGTCATCACGACGGTCGATCATACGCTTTGCGGCACGGATGTTTCCAACCAAGTCACGCGCAACCAATTCCTTCATGATGAATGGGCGGAACAATTCCATAGCCATTGGACGTGGCAATCCCATTTGGTTCATCTTCAAGAAAGGACCAACGTCGATAACTGAACGTCCTGAGTAGTCAACACGCTTACCAAGCAAGTTTTGACGGAAACGTCCTTGCTTACCCTTAAGCATGTGTGACAATGACTTCAATGGACGGTTACCAGGACCTGTTACAGGACGTCCGCGACGACCGTTGTCAACCAACGCGTCGACGGCTTCTTGCAACATACGCTTTTCGTTTTGCACGATGATTCCAGGTGCGTTCAACTCCAACAAACGCTTCAAACGGTTGTTACGGTTGATAACACGACGGTACAAATCGTTCAAGTCAGACGTTGCAAAACGTCCACCTTCCAATTGCACCATTGGACGCAAGTCAGGTGGGATAACTGGAATAACATCCATAACCATCCACTCTGGCTTGTTACCTGACTTAACGAAAGCTTCGATAATGTCCAAACGACGAACGGCGCGAACACGCTTTTGACCAGTGGCCTCACGCAATTCTGCCTTCAACGTCTCAACTTCGGCTTCCAAGTCAACGTTTGACAACAACGTTTGTACAGCTTCAGCACCCATGCCAGCTTCAAATGCGCTACCATATTCTGCCTTCAACTCGCGGTACTCGCGTTCTGACAACAATTGCTTTTCAGTCAAAGGTGTATCACCGGCCTTTGTAACCACGTAAGAAGCGAAGTAAATAATCTCTTCCAATGAACGTGGTGACATGTCCAAGACCAATCCCATACGTGAAGGGATTCCCTTGAAGTACCAGATGTGTGATACAGGAGCGGCCAACTCGATGTGACCCATGCGCTCACGGCGGACCTTTGAAGACGTTACTTCAACGCCGCAACGATCACAAACGATTCCCTTGTAACGAATACGCTTGTACTTTCCGCACGCACATTCGTAATCCTTGGTAGGTCCAAAGATACGCTCGTCGAAAAGTCCATCCTTTTCAGGCTTGAGCGTACGATAGTTGATTGTCTCAGGCTTCTTAACTTCACCATAAGACCAGCTGCGAATCTTGTCTGGGCTAGCCAGTCCGATTTGCATGCTTTCAAACTTATTGACATCAATCAATGGTTTGACCCCTTTCGTAGGTTCCTATATACAATCCAATCCAGCACTTCACTAAGTCCGTGCTTACCATGTTCGAATGATCAAACGCAGTAAGCACGAACCTAGCAATGTGCTAGGTTGGCTAACAATCTCTTAAAAGTAGCGCAGGGCTAAGAATAATCTCTTATTCAGCGTCGTTCAAGTTAACGACACCGTCAGCCTTAGGAGCTGATGCTTCGGCACCGTCGGCAGCAAATTCTTGTGCCAAACGTTGTGCTTCTGCATTAGCGGCTTCGATGTTAACGATTGAATCGTCATCATCCATGTCACGCAATTCGATCTCACGATCATCTGCGTCCAAGACCTTCATGTCCAAACCAAGAGCTTGCAATTCCTTAACCAAGACACGGAATGACTCCGGTACACCTGGCTTAGGGATTTGGTCACCCTTAACGATGGCCTCGTAAGTCTTAACACGACCAACAACGTCATCTGACTTGTACGTCAAGATTTCTTGCAAAGTGTGCGCAGCACCATAGGCCTCAAGGGCCCAAACTTCCATTTCACCGAAACGCTGTCCACCGAATTGCGCCTTACCACCAAGTGGTTGTTGCGTAACAAGTGAGTAAGGTCCGATTGAACGGGCGTGCATCTTGTCGTCGACCATGTGGGCCAACTTCATGTAGTGCATGATTCCGACAGAAACACGCTTGTCGAAGGCTTCACCAGTACGACCATCGTACAAGACAGTCTTACCGTCTGATGGCAAACCAGCTTCCTTCAAAGCGTCCCAGATATCCGCGTCACGGGCACCGTCAAAGACAGGTGATGCGATGTGGATACCCAATTCGCGAGCAGCCATACCCAAGTGCAATTCAAGCACTTGTCCGATATTCATACGAGATGGCACACCCATTGGTGACAACATAATGTCGATAGGCGTTCCGTCTGGCATGAATGGCATGTCTTCTGAAGGCACGATAACTGAAACAGTTCCCTTGTTACCGTGACGACCGGCCATCTTGTCACCAACTTGAATCTTACGACGTTGTGCGATGTAAACACGAACCATCATGTTAACACCTGGTGCCAATTCGTCACCGTTCTCACGCGTAAAGATACGAACGTCTTGAACGACACCGCCACCACCGTGAGGAACACGCAATGACGTATCACGAACTTCACGGGCCTTCTCACCGAAGATGGCGTGTAGCAAACGCTCTTCAGCTGACAATTCAGTAACACCCTTAGGCGTAACCTTACCAACCAAAAGATCACCGTCTTCAACTTCAGCACCGATACGGATAATTCCGCGCTCGTCCAAGTTCTTCAATTGCTCTTCACCAGTGTTAGGGATTTCGCGAGTGAACTCTTCAGGGCCAAGCTTCGTATCACGAGCCTCTGATTCGTATTCTTCAATGTGGATTGACGTGTAAACATCATCGCGGATCAAACGTTCGTTGATGATGATGGCATCTTCAAAGTTATATCCTTGCCAAGTCATGAAGGCGATCAATGGGTTTTGTCCCAAAGCCAATTCACCTTGCTCCATTGATGGACCATCGGCCAAAACTTCGTCGGCATCAACTGCATCCCCAACCTTAACGATTGGACGTTGGTTGTAGTTCTTACCGGCATTTGAACGACGGAACTTCATCAATTCGTACTTATCAAGTGAACCATCTTCGCGACGAACGCGGATTTCGCGACCGTCAACGTACTCAACCGTACCAGGGTACTTAGCGATAATGGCAACACCGGCGTCGTGGGCAGCCTTGTATTCGATACCCGTACCAATCAATGGTGCGTGTGGATCGATCAAAGGAACCGCTTGACGTTGCATGTTGGCACCCATCAAGGCACGGTTAGAGTCATCGTTTTCCAAGAAAGGAATTGCGGCCGTGGCAACGGCAACAATTTGCTTAGGAGAAACGTCCATGTAGTCAACTTGGTCGATAGAAACTTCGACGTTTTCCTCACTCTTACGAGCTAAAACAACGTCAGAAGCAAATGATCCATCTTCGTTCAAAACTGAGTTACCTTGGGCAACGATGAAGTTATCTTCTTCGTCGGCCGTCAAGTAGTCAATCTTGTCCGTAACCTTGTGAGTCGTCCAGTCAACACGACGGTATGGCGTCTCAATGAATCCGTAACGGTTAACACGACCGTACGTAGCCAATGAGTTGATCAAACCGATGTTAGGACCTTCAGGCGTTTCGATAGGGTCCATACGTCCGTAGTGCGTGTAGTGCACGTCTCGGACTTCATAACCGGCACGGTCACGAGTCAAACCACCAGGTCCCAAGGCAGATAGACGACGCTTGTTCGTCAATTCTCCAAGAGGGTTAGTTTGGTCCATGAATTGTGACAATTGTGATGAACCGAAGAACTCCTTAACAGCTGCCACAACAGGGCGGATGTTAATCAATTGTTGTGGTGTAACCGTATCTGGGTCTTGGATAGACATACGCTCACGAACCACACGCTCCATACGGCTCAAACCGATACGGAATGTGTTTTGCAACAATTCACCCACACGACGGATACGACGGTTACCCAAGTGGTCAATGTCGTCCGTTGCGCCGATGCCCAATGGCAAGTTCAAGAAGTAGTTCATACCAGCGATAATATCAGCTGGTTGGATCGTACGAACAGATTCGTCAAATTGACCGTTACCGATCACTGGCAAAACCTTTTCAGGATCCTCTGGGTTTTCAACCAAGATAGTTTGCAACGTCATAGGCGTCGTCACAACACCTTCGTCTGAAGGCGTAAATGTCGTCGTCTTAAAGTCGTCACGGTCAAGGAATGGTGCCAAAGCAGCCATAACCTTCTTGTCGACAACCGTTCCCTTTTCGGCGATAACTTCACCAGTATCAGGGTCGGCCAACGTCTCACCCAACGTCAAGCCCATCAAACGCGTCTTCAATGACAACTTCTTGTTGATCTTGTAACGACCAACAGGTGCCAAATCGTAACGCTTTGGGTCGAAGAAGCGAGCCGTCAACAAGGCACGAGATGAATCGGCCGTCTTTGGCTCACCTGGACGTAGGCGTTCGTAGATGTCCTTCAAGGCCTCTTCGACACGTGAGTCGTTGATGTCCTTGTGAACGTCCTTATCCAACGTCAATGAGATTGAATCGTATTGGTCACCCAAGATTTGCAAAACCTCTGAATCTGATCCGTAACCCAAGGCACGAACCAATTCAGTAACAGGCAACTTACGCGTACGATCGATACGTACGTAGCTCAATCCCTTTGCGTCTGTTTCAAATTCCAACCAAGCACCACGGCTTGGGATGAACGTCGTACCGTAGTTAGGACGACCGTTCTTGTCCAATTCCTCGTTGTAGTAAACACCAGGAGAGCGAACAAGTTGTGAAACGATAACACGCTCAGCTCCGTTAATGATGAACGTACCTGATGGCGTCATCAATGGGAAGTCACCGAAGAACACGTCTTGTGACTTGATTTCACCAGTTTCTTGGTTCGTCAAGCGCAACGTTACGTGCAATGGTGCTGAGTAATTTGCATCGTGGTTACGAGCTTCTTCTACTGTGTACTTAGGCTCCATGAGCTTATAGTCCACAAATTCCAATGACAACTTTCCTTGGAAATCTTCGATTGGCAAAATGTCAGTGAACATTTCACGCAATCCTTCATCCAAGAACCAGTTGTATGAGTCCGTTTGGATCTCAATCAAGTTAGGCAAATCAAGGACTTCCTTGATTCGTGCGTAACTGCGACGAACACGGTGCTTACCGTACTTTACAAGCGTTCCTACCAAGTTTTCCACCTCGCTTTGATTTGGCCAACTGCGCACACCAGTTTCTTTACAGTTTGATTACAAAATCTGTTTTTTACCGGTTTTTGAGTGCAAAAAAGACAACGACATTTTCGACTTCGAAAACGCCACTGCCCCTGCTATAAAGGCTTTCAGGGACAATATTTCCTGTCAGCCGTTGTCTATGCACAATTAAACTACCTTATAGTATACAAGAAAAAGCAAGCATTATCAAGGTTTGCGTCCTTTGTCAATACTCGCTTTTTCAAATAAATTATGGTTATTCTGTGACCGTCTCTTTTGGCTCAGCCTTCGCCTTCACGTTAATCGTGATTTCACCGGCCTTCGCACCGATTGTCACAACATCATTCGTTGTAATCTTACCGCTCAACAATTCCTCTGACAAACGATCTTCAACCTTCGTTTGTAGCGCACGACGAATTGGACGGGCACCGTATTCAGGATCGAAGCCAGCTTCGGCCACTGCATCAATAGCAGCTGGCGTCATCTTAACATCGAATCCTTGTTCTGAAATACGCTTCAACACTGACTTGGCCATCAACTTCACGATTTGGTGTAGTTCTGGCTTTGTCAAAGCGTGGAAGACCACGACTTCGTCAATACGGTTAATAAATTCTGGACGGAACGTCTCACGCAATGTTTGACGAACAGTCGCATTCATTGCGTCGTAGTCCTTAGACTTGTCGACCGCACCGAATCCAACTGACTTCTCATCACGCAAACGCGTTGCACCCAAGTTAGACGTCATGATGATAATCGTGTTACGGAAATCAACCTTACGTCCCTTAGCATCCGTTAGGTAACCATCGTCGAACACTTGCAACATCAAGTTGTAGATGTCTGGGTGAGCCTTTTCAGCCTCGTCCAACAAGACAACTGAGTATGGGTTACGACGAACCTTTTCAGTCAATTGACCACCTTCGTCATAACCGACGTAACCAGGTGCTGAACCAACCAAACGGCTTGCTGAGTATGCTTCACGGTATTCAGACATATCAACACGAATCATGTTGTCTTCTGAACCAAACATTGCTTCAGCCAATGCCTTAGCCAATTCAGTCTTACCAGTTCCAGTAGGTCCCAAGAACATAAATGTTCCAATTGGGCGTTGTGGATCCTTCAAACCTGAACGGGCACGACGAATGGCACGGGCAATTGCTGAAACGGCTTCGTCTTGACCGATAACACGGTCGTGCAAAACCTTCTCCAAGTTCAACAAACGCTCTTGTTCTGACTTTTCCATTTGCGTTAGTGGAATACCAGTTTGCTCTGAAACCACTTCAGCAACATCGTGCGTCGTAACTTCCAAGTCGTAGTTTGACGTTCCTTCAGGTTGCTCAGCATCACGTTCGGCGATGTACTTATCAACCTTCTTCTTTTGCGTCATTTCCTTCTTACGAAGTTGCGCTGCCAATTCGAAGTCCAAAGACTCGATAGCGGCATCCTTTTCAGCGCGGATAGCTTGCAACTTCTCTTCCAACTTAGCCAATGGCGTCTTGTGACCTGAACGATCGATACGAACCTTAGCCGCAGCTTCGTCCATGATATCGATGGCCTTGTCTGGCAAGAAGCGATCCGTGATGTAACGCACTGACAACTTAACAGCGTCAACTACGGCATCATCTGAAATGGCAACTTGGTGGTGTTGCTCATAACGTGACTTCAAGCCCTTCAAGATTTCAATGGCATCAGCTTCCGTTGGTTCGTCAACTTGCACTTGGGCAAAACGACGCTCCAAAGCAGCATCAGCTTCAATGTACTTTTGGTACTCATCCAACGTTGTCGCACCAATCGTTTGCAACTCACCACGAGCCAAAGCTGGCTTCAAGATGTTTGAGGCGTCGATGGCACCTTCTGCACCACCAGCACCAATCAACGTGTGCAACTCATCGATGAACAAGATGACGTTTCCGTCACGTTGGATTTCGTCGATAACCTTCTTCAAACGGTCTTCGAACTCACCACGATACTTCGTGCCGGCAACCAAAGAACCCATATCAAGCATCATCAAACGCTTCTTTGCCATGTCAGCTGGCACATCCCCAGCGACAATCTTTTGGGCCAAACCTTCAGCAATCGCCGTCTTACCAACACCAGGCTCACCAATCAAGACTGGGTTGTTCTTCGTACGACGTGACAAAATTTGGATGACACGCTTAACTTCAGCAGAACGGCCGACAACTGGATCCATGCGGTGATCACGCGCTTGTTGCGTCAAATCACGCGCCAATGAATCAAGGGTTGGCGTTCCTTCTTGTGCTTGTTGGTTACCGCGACGGCCACCACGAGCATCCTTCTTGCGTGCCGTATCATTGATACCAAGCTTACGCAAAATGACACGACGCATCTCACCTGGATTTGCATCCAATGAAATCAAGATACGTGATGACAAAATTGAATCATCAGCCAACAATGCCAACAAGATGTGTTCCGTACCAACGCGGCCTTGTTGCATGTTACGTGCTTCTTCACCGGCCATTTGCAACACTTCACCAGCCTTTGGTGAGTATGGCAAGTAAGCTTCCTTTTCAGCACGTGACAACGTACCGTAACCAGTGAATCGCTCAATCTCCTCACGAATATCATCGTCAGAGATGTTAAATTGTTGCATTACCTTGCTAGCGATACCTTCCTTCTCGATGGCCAAAGCCAACAAAAGGTGCTCAGTACCAACTGCTTGGTGCTTAAAATACTTTGCTTGTTCTTGCGCCAAAACAAGTACGTTCTTGGCGCTTGGTGTGTATTGATTATCCATATTAATTACGCTCACTTTCAAACCGCATTCGGTTTAATAATTGACGTAGCAATCGTCCGCGTAGACGTCCTTCAACTTGAACATCCCCAACGTCCAACGCTTCCTTCGACAACATTGTCAGCAGCAGCTCCTGCTCCCGTTCCGTTAATATCTCATCGCGTACTAGACTAGATAAGATATCGCGAACCTCACGAACACTCACCTGGTCAGAAAGACTTGATAACAACTCTTCAATATAATGAGGATCAGCCCTCAGCGGCACCCGCTCAATGCGGATAAAGCCACCGCCACCGCGTTTTGAAATCACGCGATAACCTTGTTGAATTGAAAACCGTGTCTTAATGACATAGTTGATCTGCGAAGGCACAACGTCGAATCGTTCCGCAAGCTCTGCGCGCCGAATTTCAATCTGTTCTGATTGCTGCAAAATCTGTTTGAGATATGCTTCGATATAGTCTGACATATTTTGTTCAGCCATCTTTGCGCCTCCTTGACCAATGTTGACATTATTATAGAACGTGCGGTTCACTAATGCCAATAATTCGTCACGTCGTTCTGACTTAAGGTAAGTTTACCATTAAACACAAAAACCAAACAAAAAATTTCACACTTAATCGATTATGTAAATCGTACCAAACAAGTTTGCCTATTCAGTTCGAAATCTTGTGGTAAAACACGACAGAAAAACCACCAAGTTATTACTTGATGGTTTTTCCAATCGATGGGCCTAGCAGGACTCGAACCTGCAATACCCGGTTCGTAGCCGGGGTGTTTATCCAATTAGCATATAAGCCCATTATTTAATTATTTGATCCTATAAAGAATCAGAAGCGAACAACGGGATTCGAACCCGCGACCTCTACCATGGCAAGGTAGCGTTCTACCAACTGAACTATATTCGCATCAAATGCCGACTACTGGATTCGAACCAGCGACCCCTTCATTACTAGTGAAGTGCTCTGCCAGCTGAGCTAAGTCGGCATGTCTATCGGATAACCGATAATACGGATGACAGGAATCGAACCTGCACGCCCGAAGGCACTGGAACCTAAATCCAGCGCGTCTGCCAGTTCCGCCACATCCGCAACAGACGTCTTTTCAAGTTATTCGCTTGAAACAACTTTTATATAATAACAAGTACAGAAGCAAGTGTCAACACTTTTTTCAGACTTTGTTATTTTGGAACGCTTGGCAGCGGCCCCGGTAGGCATGTCGCCTAACCACTTGATATATAATACTCGCCCCAATGCCATTTGGCAATACTTTTTTCATAGAAAAAACGCATTTCATACAAAAAAGGTGACCACCTGTTGTGATCACCCTTCTATCTAATTATTTAGTTGCCGTAATGTCGTAGTTGCTCTTACCGAACATACCACGCCAAGTCGTTGCGAACCAGTTTGCACGTGGCTCTTCTGAAACTGAAACCAACTCAACTTCAGGAGCACCCGTCAACCAGTCGTTGGCTGCTGCAAATGATGATTCCAATTGCGCCGTTCCCAACTTCTCGTTTTGCTTCAATGGTGCTGTGATCTTCTTGCTCAACTTTGCGTTCACAGCCTTCGTCGTTGCTGACTCACCAGCTGGCACGAAGAAAGTAGCTGTTCCCTTAGTCTTGTATGAGATCTTACCATCCTTGGCCGTCAAAACTGAGACCGTATTCTTGGCTGGCTTCAAACCTGAGGCAACCTTTTGCACCTTAACTGCATCGTCAGCCTTCTTAACCATCGTCAACGTTGCGTTAAACTTAGCAGCGGCATCAGCATTGTCGCCTGAGTTCAAAACAACTGAGACAACTGGACGGCCTTGAATCTTCGTTACACCAACAAAGTTTCCACCGGCGTTAGGCGTCGTTCCCGTCTTCAAACCAAGCCAGTTCAAATCAAACGTTTCGTTACCCAACAATTCGTTCGTGTTGTTCATCGTTTCAGTACCACCTGAAACAGCAGGGAACTCAACCGTCTTTTGTTGTGCTGTCTTCAACACGTCAGGGAAGTCCAATACCAAGCGACGGGACACCACAGCCAATTCGCGGGCTGACATTTCGTTTTCAACATCTTCGTCAGCTGATGAATCCTTGAACTTCTTCATGTCACCGTTCGTCAAACCTGAGGGTGAGTAAATCTTCACGCCAGCAATTCCCCAGCTTTCCAACTTAGCTTCCATCATCTTTTCGAACTTAGCTTGGCTACCACCCAACAAGTTCGCCAACAACAAAGCAGCACCGTTTGAAGATGGCACCATCATCGCGTCGATCAATTGTTGCACCGTGTACGTCTTCTCAGCCGTCATTGGCGTGTTTGCCACTGACAAGTCTTGACTGAAGGCCGCGATGTCCTCAGGCACCTTCACCTTTTGTGACAATGAAATCTTGCCTGACTTGATAGCTTCCTTAACCATGTACATCGTAATCAACTTAGTCGTTGAAGCGATTGGCAAACGCTCCGTTCCGTTTTGATCAGCGATAACTTGACCAGTTTGGGCGTCAACCACAACACCCGCCTTTGTTGATTGTAGGCCTGGGTCAACCAAAGCGGCACTCGCGCTCGTCCCAACTGATGCCAACACACCTGCTGCCATCAAACCTGCCATCATTTGCTTCGTAACCTTACGCATATCTTTTCCTCACTCTTATCGCGCCACAGTCATCATTCCGTAACGCATTACTTAATATACTTATTATTTACAAATAACTTATGCATTATTTGCCTGAAATATGAAGAAAATGTGGTCGTTGGGAAAAGGGAGTTTGTGGTGTGCGTCGACACACACCACTACATAAAAATCGCCAAACAAAAAGCCCAACAACCAAAAACTGATTGTTGAGCTAATTTACTGTTTAATTTTACAACGTGTCTTCTGGCACAATCTTATCGGCACCGAAGTATGGACGCAAAACTTCAGGAATCGTAACCGTTCCGTCTTCGTTTTGGTAGTTCTCCAAGATAGCAGCAACCGTACGTCCAACAGCCAAACCTGAACCGTTCAACGTGTGTACAAATTGCAACTTACCCTCTTCGTCACGGTATTGGATACGTGCGCGACGTGCTTGGAAGGCTTCCGTGTTTGAAACTGATGAAATCTCACGGTAGATGTCTTGCTCAGGCATCCAAACTTCCAAGTCATAAGTCTTGGCAGCTGAGAATCCCATGTCTCCCGTTGACAACGTGATAACGTGGTATGGCAAGTTCAACTTTTGCAAGATGTTTTCAGCGTTAGCCGTCATGTCTTCCAAAGCTTGGTATGATTGCTCAGGCTTCGTAAACTTAACCATTTCAACCTTGTTAAATTGGTGCATACGAATCAATCCACGCGTGTCGCGACCAGCTGAACCAGCTTCTTGACGGAATGATGGTGAAACAGCCGTTACTGAGTATGGCAACTTGTCAGCATCAATCACTTCTTCGCGGAAGTAGTTCGTCAAAGGCACTTCGGCCGTTGGAATCAACGTCATATCTTCGTTAGTTCCAACACGGTAAGCGTCTTCCATGAACTTAGGGTATTGTCCCGTACCAAACATAGCAGCATCCTTAACCATGTATGGCGTGATCATTTCCTTGTAGCCTTCCTTTTGGTGCTCGTCCAACATGAAGTTGTAAACGGCACGTTCTAGGCGGGCACCTTGACCAACGTAGTAGACAAAGCGAGCACCGGCAACCTTAGCACCGCGCTCCCAGTCCAAGATACCAAGGTCTTCACCAATTTCGTAGTGGGCCTTTGGCTTGAAGTCGAATGAAGGAATTTCTCCCCAAGTACGCTCTTCGCGGTTGGCTTCTTCGTCAGCACCAACTGGAATCGTTGGGTTTGGCAAGTTAGGGAAGTGCAACATGCGGTCTTGGATAGCCTCGTCAACCTTAGCAACTTCTTCGTCCAATTCCTTGATCTTAGCAGATACTGCTTGCATCTCGGCGATAGTCTCTGAAGCATCTTCCTTGTTGCGCTTCTTCAAACCGATTTCATCTGAAACCGTGTTACGACGCGCCTTCAACTCTTCAGTTTGCACCAACAATTCGCGACGCTTAGCATCGTCAGCAATCAATGCATCAATTTCTGATGGGTCAACACCACGCGTTGCCAAACGTTCCTTGACGCTTTCCGTTTCGTTACGGATCAACTTCATATCTAACATATTCTTATTCTCCTAATTAATCACGCAAACCCAATTCATCAATCTTTTCGTCGATCAATGCCAATACTGCCTTAGCAGCTTCTGGGTCATTCACAAAGTCGTGCTTGTCACCATCGATACTTAGCTTTGGTGAACGATCATAACTTTCGAACCAAGCAATGTAGCGTTCGTTCAACTTCTTGTAGTAATCGTACAATGATGGATCGTGGTCGATTTGCTCGAAGTCACGACCACGCTTTTGAATGCGGGCCAACATCGTGTCGAAGCTAACGTGGATGTAAATCAACAAATCTGGCGTCTTCACAATGGCATCGTCAGAAAAATCAACTTGCTCCATCATGTTGTTCAACAAGTCACCGTAAATGGCAACTTCAGTTTGCGTTGCACGCTCCAAGTCAGCGTTCAATTGGAACAACAACAAGTCCTCAAAGATTGAACGGTCAATAACGTTCAACTTGCTTCCTTGTGCGTCCTTGATGTTATCCATACGCTTGTTCAAGAAATAATTTTGTAGCAAGAACGCGTACTTCTTTGGATTCTCGTAGAACAAAGGCAAAATTGGGTTATCATCTACGGACTCATAAAATGCTTCACTTCCCAAGTGCTCAGCGAGCATCGTCGTCAAACTGGTCTTCCCAGCTCCAATAGTTCCCGATAATACAATCATCGTGTCGTCCTGCTTTCTCAAATCATAATTAATTCTATTTTAGCAAATTTTCCGCGTGCTTAAAACTCCCTTATTTGGTTAAGCGGTCGCTGTATTTTGCCGTATATTCTTCGAGCGCTGGAATATCATCGCTCTTTGTCTTGTTGTAATCGCCACCGGCATTACCAGTGTATTGCTCAAGGGAGATATTTTGTTCCTTAATCACCTTGGCAGCGGTCATGCCAACATAGCGCATGTGCCATTCCTCGTGGGAATATCCGGTTGAACTCGTTAGGTCAGCTGGGTAACGGACAATCAAACCATACTTGTAGGCATTGTCGCGCAACCACTTTGCGGCAGCTGGATCAGAACCACCTTCCGCAAACAAGCCACCGCTACCGTTACGCAAATCGAACGCCAACCCAGATTGGTGCTCTGAGTAACCTGGACGGGCTGACACCGCATCAGCTCCAGCTTGCCCTTCAGAAGCGACATAACCATCGTACAACGTCTTTTGATAATCATAGCCACGGTAACCTGAGACTGTGTCACCAACGTCAAAGCCAGCTTGCTTCATCGCCGCAATCAGTTCATCCTTAGCCGTTTCCGTACGCGGACTCAAACCACCGTTATAAGGGTTGTAGTCAGCTGGCAATGGGTGCTTTTTATTCACAACCATCAATAGTGTTGCTTCTTCGCTACCTGGCTTAATCGTCACCGGATATGCCTTCTTCTCACTGCTTGATTGTTGCTTAGCTGGTTGCTTGGTCGTTGTTTGCGTCTTCTCGGCTGGTTGGTCTTGGTGCAATAACCAATAACCACCACCGGCCAATGCAACGACGACCAGACCGGTACCAACAAGTTTTCCAAATTTCATTCTCGCATTCCCCTCATAATATCATTGCTTCTAGTGTACCATTTTGTATGCAAAAAGGGCCTTGAACAAAATGTTCAAGACCCTTAAATTCGCAATCTATTACTTCTTTCCAGAAGCAACGTGGATACGGTTTACGGCACGCAACAAAGCGACCTGTGCGCGTTCCACATCACGAGTTGAGTTATCATCAGCCAAACGGCGCTCAGCGCGTTCCTTGGCTGACTCCGCACGAGTAATGTCGATGTCAGCAGCACGCTCTGCAGCGTCAGCGACAACCGTCAACTCGTTTGAAGAAAACTCGGCAAAACCGCCACTAACGGCAAGGCGTTCTTCAACACCGTTGACGTCATCGACAATCTTAACTTCGCTAACCTTCAAAGCAGCGATAATTGGTGCGTGGTTCGCCATGACACCTACTTCACCGCCAGTCGTGCTAAGCACAACCAACGTAGCAGTCTCATAATCGAACACGACACCGTTCGGCGTTACCACCTTAACATGTAGGCTGTGTTCATTCATGGCGCGCCCTCACTATTGAGCCATCGTAGCAGCCTTTTCAGCTACTTGTTCGATGACACCAACGTTACGGAAGGCATCTTCAGGGTATTGGTCGTACTTACCTTCCAAGATTTCCTTGAAGCTACGTACAGTTTCAGCAACTGGTACGTACTCACCCTTCAAACCAGTAAACGTCTCAGCGACTGAGAATGGTTGTGACAAGAAGAATTGAATACGACGAGCGCGGTTAACGATCGTCTTCTCTTCATCTGACAACTCATCCATACCCAAGATTGAGATGATGTCTTGCAACTCACGGTAGCGTTGCAAAGTACGTTGTACTTCCGTAGCTACTTCGTAGTGTTCTTGACCAACAATCTCAGGCGTCAAAGCAGTTGACGTTGATGCCAATGGATCCACGGCTGGGTAGATACCTTGTTGCGTCAAAGCACGCTCCAAGTTAGTCGTGGCATCCAAGTGGGCAAATGTCGTCGCAGGAGCAGGGTCAGTATAGTCATCGGCAGGCACGTAAACGGCTTGGATTGACGTAACTGAACCCTTTTGCGTTGACGTAATACGCTCTTGCAATTGACCCATTTCAGTTGCCAACGTAGGTTGGTAACCAACGGCTGATGGGATACGTCCCAACAAGGCTGAAACCTCTGAACCAGCTTGCGTGAAACGGAAGATGTTGTCGATAAACAACAACACGTCTTGTCCGTTAACATCACGGAAGTGCTCAGCGATTGTCAAACCAGTCAACGCAACACGCATACGTGCTCCAGGAGGCTCGTTCATTTGACCATAAACCATGGCCGTTTGCTTCAAAACGCCTGAATCTTGCATTTCGTGGTACATGTCGTTACCTTCACGGGTACGCTCACCAACACCAGTAAATACAGAGATTCCGTTGTGACCTTGAGCGATATTGTGAATCAACTCTTGAATCAAAACTGTCTTACCAACTCCGGCACCACCAAACAATCCGATCTTTCCACCACGGATGTAAGGTGCCAACAAATCGATAACCTTGATACCAGTTTCAAGGATTTCAGTAGATGTGGCCAATTGGTCGTAAGCTGGGGCCTCACGGTGGATAGGGTCACGAGGAACATCCTCACCCAACTCTTCACCACCATCAACGGGGTTACCCAAAACGTTGAACACACGTCCCAACGTAGCTTCACCGACAGGCACACTAATTGGTGCATTAGTGTCTTCTACGGCCATTCCACGTTGCAAACCATCAGTTGAGTCCATGGCGATCGTACGTACGACACCATCACCCAAAGCCAAAGATACTTCGACCGTCAACGTACCTTGCTCACCCTTATCGATGATCAAAGCGTTGTTGATGTCAGGTACTTGAGTTCCTGATGGAAAGGCAACGTCGACGACTGGACCAATGACTTGAACAACACGTCCGGTACTCATTGTCGTTTCCTTCCTTCATTTCAAAAGGTTGCTATGACGCTTGGATTAATCCAAAGCAGCCATACCACCTGTAATTTCTGTAATTTCCGTCGTAATCGCACTTTGACGCGCACGGTTAAATTGCAATTCCAACGTACGGATGATTTCCTTAGCGTTATCAGTTGCAGATGACATTGCGTTGGCAGAAGCCGCGTGCTCAGCCGTCTTGGCATCCAAGATAGCACCGTAGACCAAACTCTCAGCATATTGTGGCAAAACCACACCAAGAATTTGTTCTGGAGAAGGATCCATTTCGTAATCCGCCTTCACTGAATCTTCAGACGTTGGTTCCATGTCGTCAGTAGAAACTGGCAACATCTTCTCCAAACGCAATTCATTTTGAATACGTGATACGAAGTGTTGGTATGCAACAGTCAACTCATCAAAGACTTCGTTATCGTACATCGTCGTAACGGTCTTAACGATTTCGCGAACCTCGTTAAAGGTAGGCACGTCAGACACACCACGGTACTCGTACGCAACGTTGTAGCCACGCTTCTTGAAGAAGTCTGAGGCATTACCACCAACGGCCAAAATAACCACTTGGTCAGGCGTCAATTGACGCTCTTCGATAATCGCCATCATACCCTTCAATAGCGTTGAGTTATAACCACCAACCAAACCACGATCAGAAGAGATGACCAAGAAGCCAACCTTCTTCACATCACGTTGTTCTAGCAAAGTACCAGAAACATTGTTGATGTGCGCATTAGATAAGTGAGCCACAACGTCGTGCAAGGCGTTAGCATACGTTGTGTATGATCCACCGTGACGTTGAATTTGGCTCAACTTAGCCGTTGAGACCATTTGCATGGCACTCGTGATTTGTCGCGTCTTTTTTGTTGAGGCAATTCGGCGTTGAATATCTTGCAAAGAAGCTGCCATTTATCGCCCCTCCCTAATTATTGGGCACTTGGCGCAAAGGTTGCCTTGAACTCCGTAATAGCGGCGTTCATAGCATCTGCATCAGGCAAGTCCTTTGTGTCAACAATCGTTTGCAACAAGTCGTTGTGTGAAGCACGAACAGCAGCGATCATTTCTGATTCGAAGCGTTGGATATCTTCAACAGCAACATCGTCCATAAAGCCACGAGTCAAGGCGTACAATGACAAAACTTGCTCTTCAACAGGCAATGGTTGGTGCAAAGGTTGCTTCAACAACTCAACCGTACGACGACCACGGGCCAACTTAGCTTGCGTTGCCGCATCCAAGTCAGAACCGAATTGTGCGAATGACTCCAACTCCTTAAATGAAGCCAAGTCCAAACGCAACGTTCCGGCAACCTTCTTCATCGCCTTGATTTGGGCGTCACCACCAACACGTGAAACAGAAGTTCCGGCATCGATGGCAGGACGAACACCGGCGTAGAATTGGTCGGCATCCAAGAAGATTTGTCCGTCAGTGATTGAGATAACGTTAGTTGGGATGTACGCAGAAACGTCACCCGCTTGCGTTTCGATAACTGGCAAAGCAGTCATTGAACCGCCACCCAATTCGTCTGACAACTTAGCAGCACGTTCTAGCAAACGTGAGTGCAAGTAGAAGACGTCACCAGGGTAGGCTTCACGTCCAGGAGGACGACGAAGAATCAATGACAGCTCACGGTAAGCCGTAGCTTGCTTTGACAAATCATCGTACACAATCAAGACGTGCTTGCCGTTGTACATGAACTCTTCACCCATAGCTGCACCGGCATAAGGAGCCAAGTACAACATAGGAGCTGGTTCTGAAGGACCGGCTGACACAACAATCGTGTAATCCAAAGCGCCCATTTGACGCAAAGTTTCAACTTGCGTACGCACAGTTGAATCCTTTTGACCAATAGCCACGTAGATAACGATCATGTCTTGATCCTTTTGGTTCAAGATTGTATCGATGGCTACAGACGTCTTACCAGTCTTACGGTCACCGATGATCAATTCACGTTGTCCACGTCCAATTGGAACCAAAGCGTCGACGGCCTTCAAACCAGTTTGTAGTGGCTCGAAAACAGACTTACGCTCCATAACACCTGGGGCCTTTACTTCAACAGGACGAGTGCTCGTCGTGTTAATTGGTCCCATTCCGTCGATTGGTTGACCCAATGCGTTAACAACACGTCCGATCAATCCCTCACCAACAGGCACTTCCATGATACGACCAGTGCGCTTAACAGTATCGCCTTCGCGAATCTCGTCGTACTTACCCAAGATAATGATACCAACATCATTAGACTCAAGGTTTTGTGCCATACCAAATACGCCGTTCTCAAACTCGACCAATTCACCGGCAAGAGCGTTCTCCAAACCGGTTACACGGGCAATACCGTCACCAACGTAGGTAACAGTTCCCGTTTCTTGAACAGTCAATTCGTCTTGATAGTTGGCCAATTGGCTCTTGATGAGTGAACTGATTTCTTCAGCTTTGATGCTCATTTCAGCAGTTCCTCTTTCTTTAAAGTGTGTCTATTCATCACACACAACATCAATTTCTACTAGATTTTCAGATTACTAGCGGATGATACTCTGACGAATAGCAGCTAACTTAGTTGCTAATGACCCATCCAAAATCTGGTTGTTCGCTTGTACAACAACACCACCAAGCAAGGCTTCGTCGACAACTTGTGTCAACTTAATCTCCTTAGCTTCAAAGCGCTTTGCAAGTTGTTCCGTCATACGGGCAGCTTGTTCGTCGCTCAAAGCAACAGCAGTCTTAACCTCGGCATATACCACACCTTCAGACTTGTTAACCAAGTCTTCATAAGCTGTGATAATTGCAGGTAGGTCGCTGAAACGGCGATAATCATACGCCATTTGCAACAAGTTCTTAACCACTTGGCTAGCACCATCAGATAGCGTTGCTACCATTTGTTGCTTAGCTGACTCAGGCACACGCATTGATTCGATAGCCTTCGTCAATTCTGGGTTTTCCACCAATACTGTACGTACTTCAACCAATTCGGCCAAAGTAGCAGCATCCGTGTTTTGGTCATGGGTTAATTCGAACAAAGCAACGGCATATCGCTTAGCAATCGTTGCTTGATCCAATGCCATTACTTGTTACCTAACCCTTCGATGTAGGCGTCAATCAACGCCTTTTGATCATCTAACTTTAGTTCCTTTTGGATAATCTTTTGTGCGATCGTCACTGACAATTCAGCAACATCGTTCTTAACGCCAGCCATTGCTTCGGCACGCTCTTGCTCGATTTGAGCTGAAGCTTGATCCTTAGTAGCTTGGGCAGCTGCGTGCGCGTCCGCAACGATTTGATCACGTTGTTTTCCTGCAGCAGTCTTAGCGTCAGCGATGATGCCGTTTGCTTCAGTGCGAGCTGATTGCAATTGAGCTGAACGCTCAGCTGCATCAGCTTCGGCTTGCTTACGGGCCTCTTCAGCAGAGTCCAAATCGTTAGAAACCTTTTTCGCACGCTTTTCCATCATCTTTACTACTGGACCCCAAGCGAAGTACTTCAAAAGAAGCATCAACACAAGGAATGCCACTAGTACAAACAACATGTTACCCAAAGCCAACCCTTCGCTAGCACCTGCTAGAACAATTTGATTAATCATAATTAGTTGGCCTCCGCGTTACTATTACTTGCTCAACAACATGAAGGCAATGGCGATGGCAATGATAGGCACGGCCTCGACCAATCCAACACCGATGAACATGTTAGAACGCAACTTACCTTCCAATTCAGGTTGGCGAGCCATACCTGAGATCATGCTTGAAATAACAATACCGTTACCAATTCCGGCACCAATTGCGGCACCCGCTGCGGCAACACCAACACCAATGGTTGCAACGTCCATTTTTTTAATCCTCCGATTAATTAAGAAAAAATTACTCTTCAATCTCAGTCTTTTCTGAAACGTAAACTGTCGTCAACGTCACAAAGACATAAGCTTGAATACTTCCGACAAACAAAGAGAATGCTTGCCAAATCATCGTTAGCAAGAATGCTGGAACGAATGATACGACACCGGCTGATTTTGCCAATTCCCAAAGAAGAGACAAGACCATTTCACCGGCAAAAATATTACCGAACAAACGAAGTCCCAATGTCAAGAAACTCGTGAATTGTTCAATAATGTTAATTGGCAGCAATGCGCTGAATGGACTCAAGTAAACTGACTTGAAGTAGTTTTTGAATCCGAGCTTTTGAACACCCAAGTAGTGGGACATTCCGATTGCAATCAATGCCAAGGTCATCGTGACCAACGGATTAGCCGTTGGAGAACGCAAGAACGTTACGTCATTGAAGTCAACCACGAAGGCAACACCTAGTTGGTTGGCAACAAAGATGAACATGAACATTGAGAATGCGAAGAACTTCAAATTAGTTCCAGTTCGATTTGGAAGCGATCCATCAACGATACCGTTGGTAAAATCGATAATCCACTCAAGGAAGTTTTGCTTTGACGCGCCAGCTGGCTTCATAACCAGCTTACGAGACATCCAAAACGCCAAGAAGAAAACAATAGCGAATGTAACAGTCGTTGAAATAATGATGCTCCAGTCGAACGTTAGCCCCGCAATGCTAAAGGTTGCGGTCTTCTCACCCACAGAAATCCACCTCTTTCCTTTCTAAATAATCGCGGTGATGCGCAGAACACAGACCGTTTAAAACTTTTACCCCCTAATATTACGCCTTTTATATGTGAATTCAACGTTTTAAGCTTCAACACTTTTGTCCCAAATGTGCAATCAGATTTAGAAACGCCGTAAAACCGCGGTTTTAAACATTCCACTTCGGAATAGTTTCATATTTATATCCATAATTTGATATTTTAGATATTCTAAAAAATAGCATAATCCTAGTCATACCAACGCCTATTCCCACTTTTTACAAGAAAAAACCGCGGTATTCCATATCGGAAACCGCGGTTTGAGTTTGTATAATTATTAACTATTTCTCTGAAGCAGCCTTTTCTGGCAATACCAAATTCAAGAAAATCCCCAAGACAGTGGCGATGGCAACACCAGAGAATTGGATGATGTCGTTACCCTCACCCACTTGTAGGTAAGCGTTACCGATACCGATAACCAAAACTGATGAGGCAATCATCAAGTTACGCTTCAAGTTGAAGTCGATCTTGTTTTCAACGATGATACGCAAACCTGACGCTGCGATAACACCGAATAGCAAGAATGACACACCACCCGTAACGGCGCCAGGAATTGATTGGATCAACGCTGACAACTTACCAACGAATGAGAACAAGATGGCGAATACGGCGGCACCAATCAAAACGTAAACTGAGTGCACCTTCGTAATGGCCATAACACCAATGTTTTCACCATATGATGTCACTGAAGGTCCACCGACCAATCCGGCAAAGATTGAGGCAGTACCGTCACCAGCCAACGTACGGTGCAAACCTGGGTTACGCATGAAGTCGCGTCCCGTCAAGTCATCCAAGACCATCAAGTGACCCAAGTGCTCCGTGATCGTTACCAAAGCCAATGGCGCCATAACGATGATTGCGCCCCAGTGCATGACTGGCCTGTAATCAACGAATGGAATGTCGAAGTCTGGCAAGGCGAACCAAGCAGCGTGTGCAACTGGTGCCAAATCAACCAACCCGAACAAGATAGCGAAGATATATCCACCAACGATTCCCAACAAGATTGGAATCAAACCAAGGAAGCCTTTCAAGAACATGTTGAAGACAATCGTCAATCCCAACGTGATCATCGCAACCGCGAAGACGCGGATGTCGTACTTACCGTTCAACAACGTTGCTGATTGTGCAGCTGATGATGACAATGACAAACCGATAACCATAATGATTGGCCCGACCACGATCGGTGGCAACAACTTTTCAATCCAGTTCGTACCGATTACGGCAACGATTGCAGCCACAATCAAGTAAACAATACCAACTGAGATAACACCAGTGGCAACACCAGGGTATCCTGTGGTCTTCATCAAGGCCACCATCGGAATGATGAAGGCAAAACTAGAACCCATGTACGCTGGAATTTGCTTCTTCGTAATCAAGATGTGGAGCAAAGTTCCCACACCAGAACTGAACAAGGCAATTCCAGGATTCAAACCAACCAACAACGGTACCAAAACCGTTGACCCAAACATTGAGAACATGTGTTGCAATGACAATCCAATCCATTGCAAGAACCCAGGCTTCTCATTAACGTCAAGTACGACGTCACGCTTCATATCCATGAGCAAACTCCTCTATAATTCCCGTCTTTATACAAAAAACAGCCAGGACGACCATGTCATCCCAGCTGTAAAAAATCTTCTAACGTACGGTTGCACGTTGACCCGAACTTGTCAGTCTCGCTGGGCTGACTTAAAGACGTCTTTTCTTAACTTCACTCAGTATAAACTAGTTAACAAAGTTAGTAAACAAGCCAGCTCCACATTAAACGTTTAACCTTCTATATTAAATTGACTTAAGTGTATCTAGTGCCAATTTGATGTCAGTTTCACCTTGGCGCATTGAAATAACGCGGTGGAATGTGTTCTCACACTTCAACATTTCTGACAACACCTTAGCCACATCGGCAATCGTGTTCTTGCCCGTACCGGCGTTCTTTGGATTCAAGTCAACCTTGCCCGTGGCAGGTTCTTCCGTCAATCCAACCGGTTGCAAAATCGTGTAGTTCAATTCCGTGTGGTGCATCAACCAGTGATCACCAAAGAACTTCGCGATGTTGTAGTTCATCATGCTCTCGTCTTGCCACTCAGCAGGTGATAGTGAGTGCCATGATGACAACATGATAAAGCGCTTGACGCCCAACTTGTCCGCAGCATTTTCAAGCTTCACGGCACCGAAAGCATCGATTTGTAACAAGTTCTTACCACGTGATCCAGCCACGAAGTAAATGGCATCCAATTCCAATGGACGCAATTCGCCAACCAACGTTGCTTCATCTGCCAGCAAATCAATGTTCTTTACTTCAACACCTTCACCAAAGTCTTGGTCCGTGTGCCGCGTTCCCGCAATCACTTGACGGCCATCCGCCACAAGATTCTTAACCAACTCTTCGCCGACGCGCCCACTTGCGCCTACTACTAATACCTTCATCGCGTATCTCCTCAATTTCTATTATCATCTTCACTACTATTATCAAAGACAAAAATGGAGACCGCATGAATTAATTCTTGCAGTCTCCAAATTTTCTTTAACTAATTAGTGAGTACCGAACAAACGGTCACCCGCGTCACCCAAACCTGGGATGATGTATCCGTGCTCGTTCAAACCTTCGTCCAAACCAGCCGTATAGATATCAACATCAGGGTGGGCCTTTTGTACAGTCTCAACACCGATTGGTGCAGAAACCAACGTGATCAACTTAATCTTAGTTGCACCGCGCTTCTTCAAAGCGTCAATAGCCATAACAGCTGAACCACCAGTAGCCAACATTGGATCAACAACCAAAACTTCACGTTGGTCGATGTCTTCTGGCAACTTAACGAAGTATTCAACTGGCTCCAATGACTCTTCATCACGGTACATACCGATGTGACCGATACGTGCAGCTGGGATCAACTTCATGATTCCGTCGACCATCCCCAAACCAGCACGCAAGATTGGCACGATGGCCAACTTCTTACCAGCCAATTGCTTTTGCGTCGTCTTGGCAACTGGTGTCTCGATTTCAACATCTTCAACTGGCAAATCACGTGTGACTTCATAGGCCATCAATGAAGCAATTTCATCAACGATCTCACGGAATTCCTTCGTTCCAACATTCTTATCACGGATAATCGTCAACTTGTGTTGGATTAGTGGGTGATCAAAAACAGTTAGCTTGCTCATGTCATGTACTCCAATTCATTTTCTACTATTATACAGGTAATTGTTATTCAGCGTGTTCAATTCCACTCAATGGGAACTTATCCGTCAATGCAATAACTTCCTTGGCAATCATATCAAGAACTTCTTGGTTATCGTGGTTCTCAAAGGCACGCAAAATCATGTGTGCGACTTCGCGAGCTTCATGCTCCTTGAATCCACGCGTCGTAATTGCTGGCGTTCCAATACGGATACCTGATGTGATGAATGGGCTACGAGGCTCATTTGGAATGGCTTCCTTGTTGGTCGTAATGTGAATGCTGTCCAACAAGTTTTGGGCTTCCTTACCCGTCAAACCAGTGGCCGTCAAATCAAGGTTGAACAAGTGGTTGTCCGTACCACCAGAAATGACGCGAACCAAATCTGATTGGCTAAATACTTCAGCCATAGCCTTAGCGTTAGCCACGATTTGCTTACCGTATTCCTTGAAGCTTGGTTGCATCGCTTCGTAGAACGCAACGGCCTTACCAGCAATCACGTGCTCCAAAGGTCCACCTTGCGTACCAGGGAAGATGGCTGAGTTCAACTTCTTACCCAACTCTTCCTTGGCCAAAATCATACCACCACGAGGTCCGCGCAATGTCTTGTGCGTCGTCGTCGTGACCACATCAGCGATACCAACTGGTGATGGGTGAACCCCAGCAGCAATCAAACCGGCGATGTGTGCCATATCAACCATCAAGTATGCGCCAACAGAATCAGCGATTTTACGGAAACGGTCAAAGTCAATGAAACGTGAGTAGGCTGATGCACCCGTCACAATCAACTTAGGCTTAAATTCTTCAGCCAAAGCTTGGACTTGGTCATAATCAATCAACTCGTTCTCATCCAAACCATAGGCGTGGAATTGGTACGTCTTACCTGAGAAGTTAACAGGAGAACCGTGCGTCAAGTGACCACCAGCGTCGAGGTCCATCCCCAACACGTGGTCACCATGCTCAAGCAAAGCTGCATAAACAGCTGCGTTGGCTTGTGAACCTGAGTGTGGTTGCACGTTGGCGTAGTCCGCACCGAACAATTCCTTGGCACGATCGATCGCCAATTGCTCGATTTGGTCGATAAACTCAGTTCCACCGTAGTAACGCTTGCCAGGATAACCTTCAGCGTACTTGTTCGTCAAAATGCTACCTTGCGCAGCACGCACCCCTGCTGATGCAATGTTTTCAGATGCAATCAACTCGATGTTGTGCTCTTGACGGTCAGCCTCGCGGTCAACGGCAGCCCACAACTCCGGATCAAACTCACGATAATTTGTCATTCACATGACCTCCTATTAAATCCCCAAATATAAACGATATCCCCAAAATTAATCAGCTAACAGTTCCGTTACCCAATGTCCGCCGGAAGACTTTCCAAGACGGTTATTGTAGGCACTGTTTTCTGGTGTCGATGGCATGGCAGCAACCAAAACCGTCCGCACATCCTTGCGATCATCAAAGTAACGCAAACCGGCAAACAATTTTGCTGCTGCGGTATCTCCATTATCCCCGAGAGACCACACAAAGTCCATGCCAGCCAACTGGTGTTGAATAATTAAATCATTCGTCAACATCAAGCCAACCGGTTCCAATTGTCCTTGGGCCCAAATGATGGCTTGCGTCCAGTCTTCTGGTGCCACCATGTACACATCCTTGTCAGGTGCGTAGTGGCGGTACTTCATACCTGGTGCCTTGGGTGCTTCATCAGCATCCACGTGACGAATCTCAGAATCAACCGCCACACCCAACACGTCTTCAATTTGACCAGGCGTAATCTTACCTGGACGCAAAACGGCTGGTTGATCAGTTGATAGGTCAATGACCGTTGATTCAACCCCAATCTTTGTTGCCCCATCATCCAAGATGCCGGCAATCTTACCATGCAAATCATGGTAAACGTGTTTCGCCGTGGTTGGTGATGGCTTACCTGATGTGTTAGCAGATGGCCCAACCAATGGCGCATCGGCCTCACGAATCAATGCACGCGTCAAATCGTTATCTGGCATGCGCGCTGCCACTGTGTCCAAGCCACCCGTCACCGTCGTTGACACCGTGCCAGGCTTAACTGGCAAAATCATTGTCAATGGACCAGGCCAAAAGGCGTCCATCAACTTCTTCGCCCAGTCGTTCACCTCAGCAAAGCGGTCAACTTGTTCTGGGTCGGAAACGTGCACAATCAACGGGTTGTCAGATGGACGACCCTTTGCAGCGTACACCTTACCAACAGCCGTATCGTTAAACGCATCCGCGCCCAAGCCATAGACTGTTTCAGTTGGGAATGCAACGAGTGACCCACGCTTAATGGCGCGAACCGCTGCGGGCAATTCATCAGCTGACCAAATTTTTGTCTCTGCCATGTTATGCCTCCCGTGACACTTTAATCATGCGATCATGTCCACTCATGTCTTGGCGCAATGATACTGAGACACCTGGCAACTCGCCAAAGACCGCTAGCAAAGCTGGTCCTTGTTGATAGCCGATTTCAAAGTACGCTGCTCCTTGTGGACTTAGATAATCTAGTAGTTCAGCAGCCATCTTCTTGTACAACGCCAATCCTTCGTCGTCCGCAAACAACGCCAAATCTGGTTCGTACATAATGACTGATTCATCCATCACGTCGCGCTCTTGCTCACTAATGTAAGGCGGGTTTGAAATGATGATGTCGTATTGGCCTGAAGCCGCACTAAACAAGTCACTCTCAATCAATTGCACTTGCTTGGCAAATTGCTCAGCATTTGACTTGGCAACTTCAAGGGCGTCAACTGAAATATCAGCGCCCGTCACATCCCAAGTTGGGCGTTCAGCCCCGATGGTTACCGCAATGGCACCTGAACCCGTCCCAATATCAAGGACGCGCTTAGGCTCACCACTGGCTTTGTAATCATTGAGAACCCATTCCACCAACTCTTCAGTTTCTTGACGGGGAATCAATACACGTCGATCAACGTTGAACTCGCGCCCGTAGAAAGCCGCGTGGCCCAATGCGTATTGCACCGGTTGACCACCCTTGATGGCACGCACGGCCACCATGAAACGCAAGCGCTTCTCATCTTCCAAGACGGTATTCAAGTTATTCGCCAATTGCGCATAATTCCAATCCATCATCCCAGTTAGTAGATAATCGATTTGTGCTAGTCGCTCTTCTTCATCGTGAATGTATGGCTCAAGTTGCCAATCACCCCAATCGCGAACTGCTTGAATTATCCATTGTTCATCAAACATTGTGTCTTATCCTTGCTTCAATTCTTCCAACTTGGCCGTTTGATCAGCGATAATCAAGGCGTCGATAATGTCGCCCAATTCACCGTTCATGATACGGTCCAACTTGTTCAATGACAAACCAATACGGTGGTCCGTCACACGGTTTTGTGGGTAGTTGTACGTACGGATACGCTCTGAACGATCACCAGTACCAACGGCCGTCTTACGTTGCTCAGCATACTCAGCTTCGTTTTGTGAAGCGTAGTAGTCGTAGACACGGGCCTTCAAGATTTCCATGGCCTTCGCACGGTTTTGTTGCTGTGAACGTTGGTCTTGCATGGCAACCACGATACCCGTAGGCAAGTGGGTCATACGAACGGCTGATGACGTCTTGTTAACGTGCTGTCCACCGGCGCCTGATGAACGGTAAACATCGACACGCAAATCCTTGTCTTCGATTTCAATGTCGACATCTTCGTATTCAGGCATAACACCAACCGTCGCCGTTGACGTGTGAACACGACCAGCTGATTCAGTGTCAGGCACACGTTGCACACGGTGCGCACCGTTTTCGAACTTCAACTTTGAGTAAACGTTGTCACCAGTAATCATCAAAACGATTTCCTTGTAACCACCGATTTCAGTCTTGTTCTCGTCGATGACTTCAACGTTCCAGCCTTGCTTTTCAGCGTAGCGTGAGTACATGTCGTACAAGTCACCAGCGAACAAAGCAGCTTCGTCACCACCAGCAGCACCGTGGATTTCCATGATGATGTTCTTGTCGTCGTTAGGGTCCTTAGGCAAAAGCAAGATCTTCAACTTCTCTTCGATCTCTTCCTTCTCGCCCTTCAACTCCTTCAACTCTTCCTTGGCCATCTCTTCCAATTCAGCGTCGCCAAGACCTTCGTTCAACATCTCTTCGTTACCTTCGATGCCTTCTACGACTTCCTTGTAACGCTTGAACGTCTCAACTGTTTCACGCAAGCTACCTTCTTCCTTAGAAAGCGCCATGAAACGTTGTGTATCTGAAATGACATCAGGGTCAGAAATCAATTCGCTGATTTCATCATAACGGTCAACAACCGCTTGGACCTTCTCAAAAATCTCATCCATGTTGATTCAAATTCCTTTTCTTAAATATGTATTAGTTCTTTGCCATACGACGTGCAATAGCAGCCATATCAGGGTGGTTGTAGTGGTAACGGCATACAGGCATGTAGGCTTCATCCCCACCAATTTGGACTTGAGCACCTTCATAAACTGGTTGCCCATCAGAAATACGCAAATTCATCGTTGCCTTGCGACCGCAGAATGAACAAAGCGTCTTCATTTCCTCGATCTTGTCGGCATAAATCAATAGCGCTTCTGAACCTGGGAACAAGTTATTGAAGGCATCGTTCTTCAACCCGAACGCCAGCACCGGAATGTTCAAGTCATCAACAACTTGCGTCAACTCAAGCACTTGCTCCTTGGTCATAAATTGCGCCTCGTCAATCAAGACTGCTGCGACATCGTCTTGTTGATCTTGAATCAACTTGAACAAGTCATCCGCATCGCTAATCGCTAACGCTGAACGTTGCATCCCGATACGTGACGCAATTTCACCAACCCCTGAACGGTTGTCTAAGGCACTTGTTAGTAGCAACACGTGACGTTGTTGCGTTTCATAGTTGTGAGCGACCTTCAAAATCTCAATACTTTTTCCACTCGCCATTGCACCATATCTAAAAAACAGTTGCGCCATGTGTTGCCACCTTCCTTCTGCCAAATTGAAAATTAGTTAGTTTGACACTCATTTAACAGTATAACGAAATTTCGCCTATAAAAAAAGAAGAGAACTCGCAACAGTTCCCTTCTTGAAATTTTAGTCAGCTAGATTCTTATAGTTCAAAATCTTCTTGTACATCGTCTTATACTCAGCGTTCGTCATCGTGGCCTTGTATGGTGGGATATAGAAAATCTTGGCGTGCTTATCAAGGTAGTCCATTGGGTTCGTCTTAGCAGAATCCATGGCCTTCTTCCACGTATCACGTGACACACCTTGCTTGTCGGCTTGCCAGTCGAGCACAAATGACGCCAATGCTCCGACATTGTATGTCTCAGCATATGCACCACTGTCTAGGTAAGCCAAGCGGTTTTGCTTAAACAGCGTGCGCACAGCGGCATCGTTTTGCTTCATCGTCTTCACCTTATCTGGATAACCCGCAAATAGTGATCAACGAATCTCGTAGTAGTACGCCGTTCCTTCCATACGATCGTCCTCAAAGGTTGCCTTGTAGTCCTTCTCGTAGTTTTGCTTGTAGTAACGGTACGTTGCCAATGCTTGCGCCAATGACTTTTCAGACTTATTCGTATAAGCCGCCATCAATTGTTCTTGCAATTGCAAACGAATACGACGCGCATCAGTATGCTTCATGAATTCATTTTGCTCAGCATTGTAGTGCTTCTTTGGTGAAGGCCAGCCCTCTTGTTCCGTTGCGTGGAACATTTCGTGCGCGTATGTGATGAACAAATCGTACGTTCCCAAGTGTGGGTAACGTACCAAACGCTTCGTGTCGTGCAACTCCTCATTCGTTACAGCCATGAACGCACCTGACTTGCCGTGTGCATTAAATGCCATGAACCAACCTGATATTGGTTGTGGGTCAATGTCATAGCTAAGTGCTTCCTTCTTAGTCATGTCTGACACCTTACCAGTCGGCGTGACCATCCAGAACTTCTTATCGTCCACACCATTAACGATGGCGTATTGATTAACATTCTTGTTCTTTGGCCAAAGTGATGGCGCAACTTTGTGGTATGCCTTCACTTGATTAGCAAACGTCTTGTGAACATATGTGTCGACGTCCTTATCGGCACGCGCATTCGTAATCCCAAACTCAATACCAGCTGCATGAGCATGTGAGGTCATTAGCCCCAAGCCAGCAACTGCTGCAATCGCTCCCAAAACGATTGCTGATTTCTTGAACTCCATCGTACAGTCCCACCTTCAACTTTTTGTTTTTGATTAATACAAACAGTTTACAAAAAGTTTGCAGGATTGTCTTTTAATAAGTCTGCTTAATGCCGAATAAAAAGCACCCACCATGACAGTGAGTGCTTCAATTTCTTGTTTAGAATGATTCTGGCTCGATGTTGGCCATCTTTTCTGCCCAGTTCACTTCAGGGTACTTGCGCTCCAATGCCTTTTGCAAAACGTGCAAAGCCAAGTTTCCGTTACGCGTGAAGATAGGTCCGTGGAAGTACGTACCGTAAACATTGCGGTAAACCAAACCTTCACCGCCGTCTTCACCGTTGTTTCCCTTACCTTGAAGAACCATACCCAAAGGACGCTCTCCTTCACCTAGGAACGTACGTCCTTGGTGGTTTTCGAAACCGCGGTATTCGTTACCGTTAACTTCGTCCTTGATCAACACGTTACCGATGAAACGGCTGTGTTGTTGGTTCAACGTGTAGTGATCCATAACTGAGATACCCTCAACACGCGTACCATCAGCCATCAAGAAGTAGTGACCCAACAATTGGAAGCCACCGCAAACGCCCAACAAAGGTCCATCAGATTCGATGTAACGCTTGATGGCATCTGCCTTAAACTTCAAGTCTTCCGCAACGATTTGCTCTTCGTAGTCTTGACCACCACCGAACAAAACGAAGTCGTACTTCTTATCATCAAACTCATCGCCCAATGAAATCAATTGAACATCTACGTCGACACCGATTTGTGAAGCGTAATAACGCATCGCCACGATGTTTCCATAGTCACCGTAAGTGTTCATCAAATCACCGTACAAGTGTGCGGTGTGCAAAACGTATTCTGCTGCCATGTTCCTTATTCTCCCATACCAGTCTTGATGAAGCCTTCTTGTGCCAATTGAGCACGCAATTGCAACATCGCAGTGTAGGTTGCCGCAATGTAAACACGCTCAGTAGGCATGCTGTCGATTGCTTTAACAATTTGCTTGAGGTCTTGGTAGACCGGAAGATCACCGTAACCAGCCATCTTCAAACGGACATACAAGTCCTTATAACGTTCACCACCAGTGACAATCTTTTGCATACCAGAATCTTGCAAAGACTCGAAATCAGTGTCCCAAATCCAGCTTGTGTCGATACCGTCAGCATAGTTGGCGTTCAACAAAGCAATCAATGAGAATGATTGATCATCCGTCTTCATCATGTCGATAACTTGGTTCGCACCCACTGGGTTCTTAATCAAGACAATCGTCACTTCCTTGCCGTTCACCTTAACCGCTTCTTGGCGACCAAAGATTTGGGCATTTGATTCGAAGGCGTGGTGAATTTGTTCCGTAGAAACACCTAGGTAACGACCAACGGCGTAAGCAGCCAAGGCGTTGTAGATGTTGTACATCCCACCAATTTCGATTTGGTACGTCTCACCATCGATATCAAAGTTTGAGAAACGTGGCGTCATCTCATTAACCTTTGTTACGGCATAATCCAACTCTGGACGCTTGAAATCGTCGGTAACTGAGAAGTAGTCACCTTGGTTCCCGAACGTCATAAAGTGATAGTGTAGCACCGTATCGTCAGTTGGTGACAAAATACCGTCAGTATTGTGTGGTGCCTTCATGTCACCATCAGCTGGCAAGTGGTTGAAACCAAAGTAAACCTTTGGATTTGGCAAGTTACCACGCATAAAGATTGGTGAATCTGCGTTGGCGATAACCGTTGCCTCAGGGAACAAACGAATTCCCTTCAAAATCTTGTCGTAGGTCGTGTAAATTTCACCGAATCGGTCCAATTGGTCACGGAAGATGTTTGTCAAAACAAACGCCTTAGGCTTCAATTGACGCGCAACGGCTTCCACGTTAGCTTCATCAACTTCCAAAAGTGCGATTGGGCGTTGTGACTTATCGGTCACCTTGGCCGTCAACATCGTTCCCGTGATTCCTTGCATCATGTTTGAACCTGATGGGTTCGTGATAACGTCAGGGTACTTTTCACGCAAAACGCGGGTCGTCAAAGTTGTCGTCAACGTCTTTCCGTTAGTTCCTGTGATCAAAATAACGTCGTAGTGTTCTGCCAACGTCGTCATCACTTCAGGATCAATCTTCGTTGCCAACTTTCCTGGCAATGATGTACCGCCACGACGCAAAATGTCGTGCAATACCACGTATGAACTTTTACCAACAAAAGTTGCCAATGCACTCTTAAAGCTCATGTCGTCCTCCTACTGCATCGTTAAACGATGTTTATCTGTCAAATTAACTAACTTACAGTTTACCATTGTCCCGCATAAAAAGTTAGGGTAATAGGTAAACAAACGAAACTTAATAGTACGCAATTTTGGACTTGGTTTCAATAGGTGACGCAAATAACAAAAAAGACCGGATTATTCCGGTCTCGAAAATTTATTTAGATAGCGGTCCTGGTGTAGACACAATAAGGGTCGCGTCACCTTGCAATGTCCAAGCCTCAATGTCGTTTGGCAAGATGAAACTCTTACCCTTTTCAAGGTGATAGGTCACCCCGAAAACAGTCATGTCGAGTTCACCGTCAATAACAGTTCCCAATAGATATGGATCACGTGCATCCAACGTTGCGCGTCCGTCCAACGTCCACTTGTAAACATTGAAGTATGGCGCTTCGACCAACGTCGTCACATTCAAGCCAGCATATTGGGCTGACTTGCGTTCTGGCTGCTCAGGTACAAACGGTACCGTCGTCACATTCTTCGCATCTTCCAAATGCAGCTCACGCAATTCGCCCGTCTTGGCATCAACACGGTCAAAATCGTAAACACGATACGTTACGTCTGATGATTGTTGCGTTTCAAGTGCTAGCACACCAGCCCCCAAAGCGTGGAGTGTTCCAGCTGGCACGTAAAAGAAGTCGCCCGCCTTTACTGGTACCTTGCGCAATAAGTTGTCCCAGTCACCCGTATCAACGGCAGCATCAAATTCCGCCTTTGTCTGCGCGTTGTGTCCGTAATAAATCTCAGCACCCGGCTCCGCAGCCACAATGTACCAAGATTCTGTTTTCCCCAATTCGCCAGCATGTTCCCCAGCGTAGCTATCATCTGGGTGAACCTGCACTGACAAATCCTGGTGCGCATCCAACAGCTTTACTAGCAGTGGAAACGGCTTGTCAGGATTCGTGTTGCCAAACAGTTGTGGTTCCTCACGCCACAATTCAGCCACCGTCTTCCCAGCGAATCGACCATTTTCACAGAACACATTCCCATTCTTGTGTCCCGAAATTAACCAAGCTTCACCCGTGGTCTCTGATGGAATATCAAAGCCAAAAACGTCACGTAGCGCAGTGCCACCCCACATCTTTTCGTGCAATGCTGGTTGCAAAATCAATGGTTCAGTCATAATAAATCTCCCCCGAAATGTACATGAAACTATCTATTTAATTGTTGAAGTGTAGGTAAATACCTGACAACCAACCGTGTTGTGCCACGTGGTACCAAACGACACCAGATGGATCGTCCACGCGCTCTGTGATATCCACAACAGCGCCGTGAATCACACGACCGATTTCACGTCCGTATGGTTGTGCATACACTGCCACATCCCCACCTGGCAGGTAATCAATCGTCGCACGGGCCACAAATGGCTTAGGTGCCCACGTCGTTGGTCGGTTCCATTCAGAAACCGGCTTCGTCACGCGACCGTCGGTATCGGTTAGCTTCATCGTTTGCATGTCATAAGCCACCCAACGTGAATCGGCTAGTTGATACCAGAACTTACCGTCGCGTGTCGCAACACGTTCCACGACCTTCATGTATGAATCCGCCCAAAGCTTTTGGCCCAGCGGCGTCGTTGATTCAATTTCATCAACCGGTTGCACGCTATCTAGCATGTGCAAGTACTTATCATGGATTTTTTCAGTTTCTGCAATAGCATCACGGCGGTAATAGAACGTTACCGTGTGCATCGTCTTCTCATCAAACGTTCCCGTTAGAGTTCCTTCTGATGAAACAAAGCGATATCCTGCAACATCCGCTGGATCAAGTGAGAAATGCTCCCCAACTGTCCCCTCAATCAAGCGAGATGGCGCAATAGATGCTTTTGAATCAGCATCCTTGCTGTATACCCAAACGGGCATGCCTTGTAATTCAAAGTCAGCCATCTTTGCTGCCTCCTAGTTGTAGTTTCTTATGTCTATTCTAACAGGGAAACCATGTAACCGCCTACATGACTGTCCTTGCTTAACGTTTTGTTTAGGTGTCAAAATTGTTCATAAACGAATATTAAATTATTCTCATTTAACTTGTTGACTTCTCATAAACCATCCGGTATATTATAAACATACCTTAGCAAAAGGAATAAATGCTCTGTAGTTCAGCGGTAGAATAACTCACTGTTAATGAGGAGGTCGCTGGTTCGATCCCAGCCAGAGCAGTCATAGAAAACTCGAAACCCTGTCATATCAAGGCTTAACGCCTGTATGGCGGGGTTTTTAGCACCAATTCCCCCACTTACTCCCCCTTTTTCTTGGCACTGATTTGTACCAATTGGCATCAAACTGGGGGAGTAAAAGGGGGAGTAAAATTTAATACGAGCAACCAACTCTATCCAAGCCAGTTTCTAAATATTGAAACGGCTTTTTTATTTGTTTTTTAACTCACCACATCGGGTTTATACTCGCTTAATAACGTTAAGCCTGTGTTTTTCTCACAATTAGTTGACTTTCTCAAGTGAATACTACTCACTACACAACATTAAATCAAGTTATAACAACGACCCGATTGGCAAATCACCGATAAATCTATGTTTTATCAAGTCTTTAAAAAAGAACCCCCCGCCCCTACTTCACAAAAAGAAAAGCACACACATTACTGTGTTCTTGTAGAAAAGTTGGATTTTGAAAAATTTTACATAGGGGGGGTAACTATATTTTGGACTGACATATGAGGCATCAGCATGATGTTAATAGTTAAAGAGTGCCCGTACCAGCAATTCAAAAAATAATAATAACTGCAGCGCGTTGAAGAGACGGCACTATTTGATATCCGGCTACTTCCTAAGCAACAGGGCGGGGGGATAAACGATTTTTAAATATCCATCAGCTAATTACTCGTTGAAATATAAAACGTCTCACACACGCCCCTGTGGCTTCTCAAGCAATACGTTACCCCACCACTCACAACTTGCTCTCTTACGTATATTCAAATGCTACTCCTGTTGGAAAATAATAACCGCATAGAGACAGTCATGTTCAAATAATCTACTATCCGCTTATAACTCGCTAATCATTTTTTTGATAGATTTCAATGAGTCATAATCAAATACCTGTACAGGTTGATCCATTCTTTTTATATCTATTCCTGTTGGTGGGTAACTAGTTCCTTCGGGTTTAAGTATTGCTATCCTGGATTCTCTTTGGCCTTTATATTTCAATCTCTTTCGGAATATTAAAGACACAGCATCTTCATCTCTAAACGGTTCATCTGTATATTCTATAGGTCCGCTATATGCCTTGTCGTCATAGTTGTCTTGCTCTGAAAGAAAATTCGTTACACTTCTTTTTAATGAACTCAGTTCAATAAGCATGAATGGTCTCCCGTTAGCTATATCACTAACATCTTCGATAAATTCAATACTTATATGTCCGTCTTCATCAAAATCAGTATCTTAATTTAAAATTACAAACGAACTGATGTAACATAATTCTGGATTACTCAGTCTCTTTGTTACACTAGCTGTTTGGTAATCAATTTCAACTTGCTTTCCTGTTTCGGGAATTCTCATGAGCAGGACTTCTTTTTTTCTATCAAACAACTCTATAGCTTTACCTTCTAGTAAATCTGCCTGAGCTTCTGTTAAGCCTTCAAGTTCACATGTAAACTTATACGCTAGAGTCGTTGCCCATTTTTTAATATGCTGAAAAGAAACGCTTTTTCTTAATTGGTGTTTGGTGCTGACGAGATAAACGCTCACCGTTGACCAACGCCTTGGCGTTATCATCAAATTGCTTTGCTGAATCAGAGCCATATGCTGCTTTTAGTTTATCGAATGCAGCTGTCATTTTATATTTGCGACCTGGAATATGGTGTGCATCTGATGCAAACAAGTGTGCCAACCCATTAGCGATAATATCTTCACTAAAGGCCGTCACCGCTTTACCAAATGTACCAACATATGAACTAGCGGTCACTTGTGCATATGCCCCCCGTGACACCATGTCATACAACAATTGTGGTTCCTTCATTAGGCGCGTGTTGCGTTCTGGGTGCACAATGATTGGTACCAAACCGCGTTGTTGTATTTGGAACAACATATCCATCGTAAATGCTGGTACATCATCTGATGGAAATTCAATTAATATGTAGGTTCCCTGCTCATCCGTTGTGAGAATGTCCCCGTCATCCAACGCTGACAACAAGCCACCATTGATGCGAACTTCTTGAGACGGGAAAACCGCCAATGGAATATTCGCATTGTTCAATTCAGTTTGAAAATCAGCCGTTAACTTAATCACGTCTGATGCATGATTTACATAACTTCCGTTCATGTGGTGTGGCGTCATAAGCGCGTGCGTCACGCCATCTGCAACGAAACGTCAAGGCTCTCTGACCCATCGTCAATACCGGGTAATAAGTGGGTGTGAATATCAATCATGTCCGTCTCCTTAAACCTTTTCTCTTTCTGTAACTATACCCTAATTATTCATGGATTGTTATATAATTATTTATGTTTTGAATACATATTAAGGAGTTTTTCCCATGATTAAAAAGGTGTTGCTTTGGATTTTGGGTATCGCTGTTACCCTGATTGTGATTGGTGGTGGCGTCGCTGCATTTGCCCTACACAACACGGCTTCGAAGATTCACTCAATGGATAGCTCATTGAGCAAGGCATCAGATACAAAGACTTCTGCTGGTAAGCCAGTTTCCTACCTCTTGTTGGGAACTGACACCGGTGCATTAGGTCGCACGGAAAAGGGTCGTACCGATACCATGATGGTAATGACGGTTAACCCTAATGCGAAGACAACGACCATGGTTTCTTTGCAACGTGATACTAAGATTACTATTGATGGTATGACTGAAAAGTTGAACGCTGCTTATGCACTTGGGGACGCCAAGCAAGCCATGACAACCGTTGAGCAATTGCTTGATATTAAGCTCGATGGGTATTTATTGGTTAATATGAAGGGGATGGAGCAATTAGTTGATGCCGTTGGTGGCGTGACTGTTAAATCTCCCCTCACCTTCTCATATGAAGAATACTCATTTACTGAAAACAAAGATGTCACAATGAACGGTACGGAAGCATTGGCCTTCTCTCGCATGCGTTATGATGATCCACGTGGTGACTACGGTCGTCAAATTCGTCAACAATTGGTAATCGAAGCCGTCATGAACAAGTTGAAGGCCGATCCAAAGTCAGCGCTGAACAACGACTTCCTTGATGCTGTTTCAGATAACGTTCGTTCAAACATTTCACTGACTTCAATGCGTAACTTGGCTACCAAGTACCGTGATGCAGGTGAAACAATCAACCGCGACCAGATGACTGGTACTGGCGTGATGATTGATGGCGTTTCTTATCAAGAGATGTCTCAAGATGAGATTACGCGTGTTCATGATGAGATTGGGGATGCGGGAAAGTAAGCATCAATAAATTCATCGCAAAATATTTTAATTGGTTGTAAGCCAGTAAACACCGCATGGGTAAAATCCGAAAATCCATCAGGTAAACTGAAATCAGAAAAAATGAGGCTGGGACAAAACTCAGCTGAATATTTTGAATAAAAGCAGGCGCAAACCCATGTATATCGGCTCTATAATTTTTGGTACTGATGACCACTCACTTACGTGATTGGTTGTCGGTACCTTTTTTTGTGACAAAATAAAAAGGACAGATTGGTGTAAAGGGCCATGGGCTGATGAAGTTCAACAAACTTGCCGTTAAAATCAAAAGCGCCAGCAGGCGAACTGATCATTTCTGATTTCAGTTTACCTGCTGGCGTTTTATTTTATACCCGTGTGGTGTTTACCGGCTTACTGAACTATAAGCAAAAGGCAGCTGATCTCAACAATGTGAAATCAGCTGCCTAAGTAAGGTTCAAAATATTAAATTTTACCGGTCATCAGTACCATTTGACTTTGAACCTTCATTTATATGCAGAATATTGTCTTCTAAACTAACACGCTATCGCCTTTAGACTTTGCCAATCACTAGCACCGTTTGATTGCATATCAAACATCAGTCATTCCTTCTGAGCTTTGAAACAAACTTACGCACTTGTTTCCCCGGCTTAGAAAATTTCATTTTCCTATACCAGTATTCATATGAAACCATCATTTTAGCCCGATGCTTCCAGACTCGTTTACGCCTAGTTTCTTCCCATGCCTTCTTATCAAATTGATCCGAAATTATTTCTTCGTCAGAATCAGTAATTAGGGATTGATAAATACTGTACTCATTAAATCGATTTACTCGCACTTTCATTTGTCTCTTCTGAAAATGCACATACAAAAACTCCCTTTTTGTTCCTTCAATTTCAGCAAGCAAACGTCCCTGTATATACCGCAAATTGGTAATCGGCTTCAAATTCCACGGTCTATCCACCATGAACAAATCATATTTTTCTGAATAAACGTCCAAATAATCAACATTGTCATAATAACTGAATCCAGCATTATATAGCTTTCGACTCAAGCCACCTCCCAAACTACCAGACCACTCATCAAAAGCGATAGCTTGGTTGAACTTTGCTACGTCTTCCCATTGGTATGTTTCGAAATCTCTCGTTTTAACTTTAAAGAGATTGTTGCCAGTATCATTGTTCTTATAAATTTGAAAATGGCCAAACGAGTACAATTTTGTATTTGCTTTCAGCAATTCATCCGTAACGAACGTTCTTATATCGCCCAATACTATATCACTGTCCATGAATCCCCAATAATCGTATCCTGTCAGCTCTTCACTAAAAAGCACACCAAACATTGGTTTATAATCGGATATTTTGTATGGATTTAGCATCTTATATTTTTTAAATACTTTGCTGACTCTGTTTCTTTTAAACTTTTCGAAAGTAGTAAAATCAACTTTGACATTTGCTGGCACATCATACTCTAACAATTCATTATCCGTGATAATCAGAAAATCAACAGAAGAATTGTGCCTCATTGATTCAATCAGCAATTTAAACGTTTGCGGTAACCGTCCAAAGTAAACAGTTAACATCATAATTTTCATTAAGTTCACTGCTCCTTCTTATTCACTAAGTATTTGGCTACTACCTTTTTAAAGGTGCTCGACTCTTTGGCCTCATCGAACCCCTTGTACGTAATCTTTTGTAACGGCATCATTTCAAAAATTGCGTTTATTTTCTCTTCTTCATAATCACTAGTCAACTCATACAGTAAAGAAAGTGGCAAACTATTAGGGACTTTCTTTACTGATTCAAGATAACCGGGATTATTTTCAAAAACCAAATGCCAAACAATGTGCAATAAGAAATAATCAGCAATTTGCCACTTGCTGTGAACTCCTGAAATGTAATCATTTACAATGTCTAAAGTCTTAATCATCGTAGGATCATTAGACCAGGCTGAAATCAACCAGCTTGATAAATATATACTATTTCCCATTCTGCCCGGTCGTAAATTTTGAAAAAAGAATAACTTACTATCATCTATAGCTTTGTAAATTTTAGTGTTCTCGATATCATCCTCGACCAGTACGGTTGAATCTAGCCAAATGCCACCATGCTTTATCAGCAGGTTCAGTCTAACAATGTCAGAGAACATAGCCAAACTAATAACGCCATTTTCTTTCTTTGTTAAAATATCTTGAGGAATAGTTATGTACTTTTCCAAATTCGAATCATTTAAAACAACAACTCGTTTTGTTCGAAAGGCTCGCTTAATGCTTCGCACTGCAGCTTGAATTGGTAAAGGCGCATCTTCTACTCTTTCCGAATTCCAATAAACCCAAACCGTATCTCCAGGTTGTCGTTCAACGGTTTCCTGGTGAGTGATAACAAGTTTGTCTTTGTAACGTCGTGCCAATTTGTTTTTTACCTGCAACATTTTTTGCATCCTTATTAACTCTAACGACGTTTTTGACGTTCCATTAACAAGCAAACCAAACCCAGCAGTTAAAAACTGTTTCATCGTATGAAACTCTTGAAACGCTCTATTAATGCTAATCCCGCTTAAATTAAGCATGACATCTCCTTATTCTGTAGCTTTATCATCGATATTAAGCGCCCGTTTGAACTTTGAAAAACTTTTTTCAATCGTGAAATTTTCCATTTCTAAAGCACCTGCTTGTGCAAGCCGTACTCGATACTGTTCATTCGAAAGAAGTGTCGTAATGTTTTCAACCATTTGATCTACTTCTCCAAATTCACCTAACAAAGCCGTTTGATTTTGTAACGCGAAGTCTTCGACTCCACCATTTTTCGTTGTAACTAACGTCGCACCAGACGCCATAGCTTCCGATGCCACCAGTCCCCATCCTTCAAGTTTACTTGTGAACAAAAAAACAGCAGCCTTGTTATATACTTTTTCACGTAACTCATTGTGATTCGCAGATTGATAATAAGTAACATCAAATGGCAGATTATCAGGCTTGGTCGGATTGCCAAACATTATAATTTCCGTATTTGGAAATTTTACGAGCACTTTTTGTAACACATCGATTCCAAACGCAGTTCCTTTAGCGGGACTTGCATGATTCAGGAGTGCAATAGCTTTTCGAGAAGCAATTGGCCTTGTAATATAAAATTCATTTACATCAACATAATTTTGAACAACCTTGACGTTGGAATCATATGTTGAAACTTGATTTGCTAACCACTTGCTAACTGCTATTTTACGAATTGGTAATTGCCAAGCTTTTCGAACAACTCTAGTGTCATAGTTAACTTTTTCATCTGCTTGGACAAAATAAAAAAACTTCTCTGGATTATTGTTCGTAAGATCCACACCCAATGCAATAGCAAAGCTAAATAAAATAACACGATCAAATCCAGAATAATCGATTTGGCTACTACGGAAAATGGTTGATATTTTTATTTTTTTATTTAACTTAAACCATGAAACATCATACTGTTTTTTAACATCTCGAATGTATCTAATCACATTTTTTACATTGACCAAGAGGTTACGCTTTCTCCCGGGAAATTGTGTGTTCGCAACAAACTTCATCTCTACGTCATGGCCATCTGCAGCCAATAAATTGGAGTATTCATATAATATTTTGCGTCCACCAGATGGCGTATCATCGTGAAATCCTACAACTACTAAAATCTTCATATATATACTTTCTCCGAACTACACGTTGATCACATCAGAATTTAAAAAAATGTATCATCTTCAAAAAATCAAATACGATCGATGCTTTGAACAAAACTAACATCATCATATAGACTATAAAACCCAGCAAAATGCCAACAAAAAGAAATACAACATTTGAGGGTATAAAAGCATGTAAGACTAGCAACGTTAAATACATTACAATGGCTGCCAAAACATACTTCCACATACCATTGAAAACATTGGCAAAATTCAATTTATTTTTTGTATAAGCTACCATAATTACCAGAATCACCAACTCAGAAAGGACTGAAGATAGCGCAGCTCCTCTAGCTCCAAAAAAAGGAATCAAAACAACATTTAGGACAAAATTAACAACAGCTCCCACGGAAACTGAGGTAGACATTTGAGTTACCATTCCAATCGGCATCATATATTGCCATCCGACCACACTGTTCAACCCAATAAACACAACCATGGTTCCTTCAATTGCCATTAAGTTTCCAACTTCTGAGAACCCCGGTCCAAAATACACCGGTGCAAATACTTTACCAAGCTCAAATAATGCAAACATAACAGGCAAACTAATGAATAATGTTAACGAAACTGACTTGTGTATGTACTTTTCTATCAACTCGAAGTTTTTATTTTTAAACTCATTCGCCACTCTCGGCAACAAGACCGCATTCATAGCAGTAACTAAGGACAGAGCTAGTCTAACGATTTGATCAGATTGCTGAAAATATCCCGCAGCTACATTCGAATCCAATACTCCTATCATTACTTTGTTCAATACTAAATAGACAGATGACGCTATACCTGGTAAAAAGTAGACCATAGATTGTTTTAAGACTGTCAGCAATCTGCCAAATTTAATCATAGGAGGACGAATAAGCCCTTTTAAAAATGGCCATAGAGTTAAATTCCCTAACGTCGTTCCGCCAACCATTATTAATGCATATAACCACAAGTCGTCATTTGATTTCACAAAAACAAAAACAGAAACTACGCTTAAGATTCGAATTATAAAACTACGAGTAACAGTGATTTTGAAATTTTCGATACCGTTAAAAAACCAGCTTATATCGAATACAACAGAAAATAGATACACTGCTTGGATTAAAAATAAGATACGCTGGCCTCTAGGGAGTAGCATTAAGACCCCTAAATAAATCAATAGCGCAACACTGACTGATATTGCTCTAACAATGAATACATCCCAAAACAATTGTGAACGCTTCTCGAATTCATCCATATAAAAAGCAATCATTCTATTCCCATATTGGGTTAAGCCTAAAACTCCGAGGATGCCAAAGTATACAACTACTGAATTCGAAAACGCGTAATCACCAACACCAGTCGGTCCAAGTACTCGTGATACATACGGCGCAGTTATCAGCGGTAAAAAAATTTGAAAAATTTGAAATGCACTATTAAACAGATAATTTTTTAGAACTTTCAATCTGAATCTCCCTTCAAGGTTAACCGCAAATCACTAGCGCTACAACCTACACTCTACCTTTAATTATCAAAATAAACGTAACTATATTTTGCGGCAAACTATGACTATGCCAAGTGGGTGTCATAATTAGTTTTAATTTCCCAAAAATAGTGCGTTTTGAAGAAAGCACCACTTCTAAAATATCATTTGCCTGCGCAGTCAGTTCCTTCGTTTGCAGAAAATATGCCACTTCAACAAGGTTTTGGCTCAACCTATCTGACCAATCTTTAAATCTTTCGAAGTACAACGATAGTTTTTTGAACAAAGTATTATGAGTTTCCTTGTACCCTGATGCATTTCGATCACTTTGTATATATTCGATCATATTTTCATCAACAACTACGATTTTTCCCAATAACGTCGCCAGCAATGCCGCTAACTGATCATGAGCGAACTTATCAAACGCCGCAACATCTTCATCTTCTAAGTAATCAAATAACGCCTTATTCATAACAAAGCTCATACCATATGTCGCTCTAAAGGACACGTCCATGGGCGTTTGATACATTTGAATATTTGGATATAACTTGCTTAAAAATTTTGAATCTCTGGTAACAACACCATTTCCCAAACCTAATACAGGAACATCAGACTCTTCTAATTGAATTTTTTGAATCAGCTTCCATAACTTAGTGGGACTCCAAACATCATCTTGATCTGAAAATGCATAAAAATCAAAATCGGGCGCCGCCTTGATTGCAAGCATAAAGCTCCTCTTAAATCCAACATTATCAGCCAGCGTAAGGTGTATCCTTCGATCTGAAATTGCTAGTTTTTTCAATAGCTCTCGAGATTCAATCGCAGAGCCATCGTCTCGAATGAACAATTCAACTGAAACATTCTCTTGTTCCAAAATCGTTTTCACCTGTGCTTCCGCTTCATTCCCGGGGTTATACGTCGACATAATCACTGCAATTCGTTGAACATCGCTCATACCGATACCTCTTCCTTTTGGTTGTAGATAAAGTCTGCAGTTGCGAGTGTCAAAACAAGCAAAAATACTCGCTGCATATCTAACGGTGATAGCGTGGTTAAGGACAGTCCAATATAAAACATTACTATTAACAACGCTTTTTTTTGTGCATCCTTCATTTTTGAATAGGTTTTTATCATAATTAACAACACCCAAATAAAGAAAACCATAGCCGAGACACCAAGAATACCAGCCGTACCCACAACTCCAACGTCCGCAGGATTGTAGTACCCTCCGGCGGTATCGATACCTGGAGTCCCTTTTAGCAAGTTTTTATATGTGATTGGGTTGGGAAAGCCAATACCAAATGTGACATTGCTAAAAATTTTGTTCCAGTAATACTCAAATGACAATTGACGCATTGATAGACTCAAGGCTCTCTCACCACTACTGAAAAAGTTCATTTTTTGAACAACAACAACAAGTAACAACGCTCCTACAAAATAAAAGGCATACTTAAATATTGAAAAGTAACGTGAATTACCCAATTGAAACATAGTTGAAATAACAATTGCTCCCACAGAAATCACCAAATACATTCGCCCCTGTGCGAATATTGCATGATATGCAATTCCAAGGATCATCAACGAAATATCCATTACCTCCCATTTTCTTTTAAAGAGAAATGGTGAAATAGATACTAAAACACTTGCAAATGTGACAATATCCGTTCCTTCTGTGAATCTACCTAAATTACTTAAATTAGCTAGCGTTCCACCGAGATATTGGAGAAAAATAGCACCCGTTAACTTGTAGAGAATCCCTTGCAAAATTTGCAAAACTAGATAAAAAAAACCAAATCCTCTAATAACTCGGTAAAAAAATTCAAAATTCTGTTGATCAGTCAAGAAATATGCCAACCCAAAATATCCAATTATCAAAAGAAAATTATATCCATTAGCTAAACTCTCAACTATTGTTTGGTCGTATAGTCTTGCTGTCATGATTGTGACGTATATATCAGCAACCACAAGAAACCAAACAGGCAAAGTAAAAAGATATTTACGGTTTTTTTCAATAATATTCGTTTTTTCCGGAAGAATAGAAATCACTACTATAGCTATAAGAAATCCGAAGAGTAATTTTTTAGACGCCTCCGAATTAATTCCTCCAATTCCATAGTTAAGTTTTGGAACGAGGTCAAAAAAATAAAATTGTGTGACCAGCACAATAAAAATCAGTATTTTTAATATGAATCGTTTTGACACATCACCCCTCCTCAACGTCTCCGAGCTCTCCGAGCTCTTCAAGCACCTTCAAATATACAGCCGTTGATTCCTTCATTTGATTTCCTTGAAATCTTATTTTTTTAATTCTCGAGTGAAATGTGGCGTTCGTAGACGCATTTTGCATATGGAAAACTTTGATACTATTGTCGTATTTACTCTTAATCCCCAATGATTTAAGTCTTAAACTTAGTATTTCCATTTCCATGTAAAAGAATGTTCGCCTGTCAAAGACAGTGCCTAGCTTTACAACGGCAGCGCTACTAATTACAAAAAAAGACCCGTGTAAAATTAAATTACCAATTTCGCTAATGTCATAATCTGCCTTTTTTCTCGATCCGCTGATTCTATCTTTTGCAACCCGAACCGTATTTTTCAACCACTTATTCGACTTAAACCATTCTCGCGTGGCTAAGTATCTATCAGAATAAGACATTAACTTTGAACTTGCCGCCAGTTTTCTTCTGGCCTCACCTTCAGATATAGGTTCGTGCCTTTTTGGGTTTTGATGAACATTTGTATTTTTAACAACAATATCCGGACCAATGATTCCGACGGCATTATCAGCAAAAGATTTGGAAACCTTGTCCTGAAAATTTGGTTGAACAATTTCAGCGTCGTTGTTCATAACTACAAAATAGTCCGGATTAAATTGCTTAGCATATGAAATACCAGCATTGTTGCCTTCTGCAAAACCAACGTTTTTGTCTAAAAATAACACATGGATATTCGAATGAGAGTCGCTAAGCTCCTGAAGCTTCTCTGCAGTTCCATCATTCGAATTGTTGTCGACAATTATAATCTTATAATCACCAAGGACAGTCGACGTTATATTTTCCACACTTTGTACTGTAATATCACTAGTACGGAAATTTAAAATAATATACGCAAACAACATTTCAGGACCTGTGACTTTCCAAATGTGATTTCTTGTACTCGGGTTCATATGTGGCGTAGTTGTCACCATATAGCTGTTTTAAATATGCGTCATACTCTCCCGGAACAGGCAAAATCGTGTCCTCAAATTCAACGTATTTTGCAGGTAAAAAAACGTCATGGTCGAACAGCTCACGATCAAACAAAGACCCTGTTATATTACCGATTCCTTTTGAACTATGTCCGTCAACCCATGTGTACACTTTGTCGATATAATTGTACGTTTGATTTTGAGTATAAAATTTAGTTACTCCTATCTTACGTAACATATTAAGGACTCTTTCCCTCTTAGAACTAAAGTTTGAAATTGAATCTGTCACATCTAACGACCAAACAGCGCCAAACATACGTATAATGCGAACATAGTTTACAAACAAGAATTTAAAAATTGGATTCGTCGGCACCCTATCAAGTGGCAAAATATCTACTATCGTTAAACCTAGATGATTATTTTGAGGCAGTTTCTTTAGCTTTCTATATTCTTCAGAGACTAAGAGGCGTGGAATGTAAGAATGAATTTCATCACCGTTCTTGTATGAAGCGACGTAGAAATGCATATTCAAATTAGCATTTCGTTGCAAAGCAATGATAGCTTCTGAAAAATAGCGTCTAGGAATCATTATGTCCATATCATCATCCCAAGGAATAAATCCCTGATACTTCACGGCACCCATAACTGACCCCCCTCTTAAAAGAAAGGGTATATTTTCTTCTTCAAGTGCAGCCTTGATCAACTTGATTGCTTCAAGTTCTACCTGTTGAATTTCAGACAACATTAACTACCTCCAAAAATAATTAAAAATCTCACTGACAGCAATACCGAAAAAGCGTAAGCTTCTCGCATGTAATCCATTCCGTAATCCAAGTAGCAAAACTTTAACCATTCCAAACGGTCTTACAAACCACTTTTGGTGCGAATAATAAATCAGCAAATCTCTTGCACGAAGTCTAAACCTGAATCTACTTCCATCGGAATTTGAAATCGATGATGCTGAAAAATTCTGCTGAATTTTCACCTGTAACAATCCGATAGTTACTCTTGCTCGTCTTAACTCGTCGAAAAATGCCGAATCTACTTCGTCCAAGAAAAGTGTTTCATCGAATTTAATTTGATTTAAAACCAATTTAGAAACTACCATACCTGAGTTGATGGCGTTAATTTTAGTAAGATTAGGCAGTTCGTTTTCAGATGAAAATTTATTTTTTAAAACCCCTTTTTGATTTGGACTCACAATAGTTCCAGGTTTACTGACATCTTCTACGATAGGTAAAAAGACATCTGTCTTCTGTTGATTCACATCTCTCAAAGCATCAAAGTAAGTGTTTGAAAAAACAGTATCAGAATCCATAAACACGACATAATCGTACTGCGTGTCGGGAACATTCCCGATCTCGTTTACCAAATAATTATAGGCAAAAGAAAGGCCCCTATTCTCACCTAACGAAAAATAGTTTGCCAACCTAAAGTCTTCATTACTTTTCTGAATATGTCCGTCATTTGAGTTGTCATAGACGAACACATTCGATAAAGAAATACCCGCAGATTCTAATGATTGTGCTGCGATAGAATCTTTCCAACGGGTATTATATAAAACTACAATAAATGCAATCTTGCTCATTCAACGCGTCCCTAAACTTCTTCTTTAAAGAGCTGCTCATACTGATCCACAATTTTCCGCCAAGTGTAATTTTGTTGGATAATTGCTTTAGCTTCCGCGCCCTTCAACTCCACCTCATTATCTGACGCAGGGTTGTTCAGCACTTTTGTCAAGGCATCTGAATCCTGCCAATAGTATGCTGATGTCTCTGCTACAAATCTGTTAAACGATACATCAAACAGCAAGTTATACTTTGAGTGACTAAGTGCTTCCAGCAGACTAGGATTCGTACCGCCGACAGAATGACCATGTATATATCCATATGCATTCTCACGCAAATAAACAAGAAGATTTTTATCATATACCGTACCCACAAATTTAATTCGAGGGTCTAGATTAAAGTGAGTTTTTTCCACCAGCTCATCATACAAATGTCCTTCTTTATAATTTGTGACGATAACTAAGTCTTTCTTCGTGTTTGACTTCAAAAAAGATTCGATAATTGTCGAATAATTATTTTCAGGTACAAATCGCCCAACAACCAAGTAATATTCCTTATCAGCAATTGAGTTTTTAGAATAGAAAGCTTGGACCGTTTCGGATTTTTCATTTAAATCGGAAGTAGCCACATCCGTACCATAAGCAATAACGGAATTTGAACCGAGTTTATTTTGATATTTTGTTGATAGGTATTGTTGAATTCCCTCGTTATCAGCAACGATATGATCAGAATATTTAACCATTCGTCCCTCTGCAAACAAGAAATATTTACGTACTGGATAGGCCCATTTAGCCCTGCGCCACTCTAGCCCATCAGGATTAACAATTAAACGTCCTCCGACCTTATCAATCTTCGCTTTAACAATGCTAATCAACCCACCAATTGTATTACCTAATAGCAAAAAAACAGGTGCCTCGATTTTTTTATCCTTAATGATTTTGAAAGATTCGCGGAAGGCATATAAATCATATAGAATTGCTTTAGCGGATCCGATTTGAGGTAATTCTATTTGAAATACGGTCGCTCCTTCGAAGTCAAAGTACTTCTCATCTGAAAAATCCGAATTATCCCATTGAGATGCCACGTAATACTTAATGTCCTTATCGCTTTGGTTTTTTATAAGGTTTTCTACGAAAGTCTCAAACCCGCCGTAACGTGCTGGCAACCCCCGTGAACCAATAACAAATACATTTCTCAACTAATTCTCCTACTTTCTTTCATAATCATTCTGATTAATGCCTTCTTGCGAAACAACTTTAGCAAGCGTGTAAAAAACTATTTTTAAATCCAACCAAAAACTAACATTTGCCGCATACTCCGCATCAAAACTAGCCTTTGCCTGATCAGAAATCATGTTTCTTCCACTGACTTGAGCTAATCCTGTAATCCCCGGTTGTACACGATTTGCCCCTGATTGACTCCTTAAATTAACCACATCAATATCCGTTCTAGCGAGAGGACGTGGTCCAATAAAACTCATTTTCCCCCACAAAACATTGAATAATTGAGGTAATTCGTCTAGTGACGTTCTCCTCATAAACGAACCAAAAGGGGTCACGAAGGAATCTATTTGAGAAAAATTTTGATTTGATAATATCGGCGCATCGTTAGCCATCGATCGGAACTTCAGTATCACAAACGTTGTATTCCCGATACCAAAACGTTCTTGTTTAAACAAAATCGGACCTTTAGAAGTTGATTTTACAATTATCGCAATAACTGCCATCGGTATCAGCAATGCTATTATTAGCATTGCTGAAAACATAACATCAAAACTCCTTTTTACAATTTTTCTATACATATTTCTCCAACTCATTCCAAAATCAATTTGCTTCAAACGTTTTTTATCAAATCCGTTATTCGTTAACATTTGTTCAATCTCTGATATAAACGTCGAGTGGCAACCAAGTTATTTAATGACGACTTAAGAGATGCAATACACCTATCCCTGGTGGTCGCTCGCTTCAAACATGTGCAAAGCATCTTGCCAGCTTGGAATTTCAAATCCCGTAGATTTCGCCTTACCCAAATGCAATACAGAGTTTGCAGGACGATAGGCTTTAGTCGGAAATTCGTTTGACGAAACAGGCTCGATATCAACCTCTTCATCACGTAATATTTCTTTGGCAAATTCATACCAAGAGGCTTCACCATCGTTACTTAAGTTATAAACACCTTGTTCTGCATCAACTTTAATCAAGTGCATCATAAATTCGGCCAAAGTACGAGTCCATGTTGGTCGTCCTTTTTGGTCATCCACAACCGTTAGTTTCTCGAGTTTTTTCCCCAACTTTTGCATTGTGTGCACAAAATTGTTGCCAAACTCGCCGAAGACCCAGGATGTACGCACAACGTAGTACTGTACCCCACTAGCTTGTATAGCACGTTCACCCGCCAACTTAGCCTTGCCATATTCATTCTTTGGTTCAACTGGGTCACTTTCTAGATACATGCCTTTCTTAGCACCACTAAACACGTAATCAGTTGAAACAAACACTAATTTAGCGCCAATAAACTTCGCCGCATCAGCTAAATTCTTTGAACCATCTGCATTTACAGACCAATTCAATTCCTTGCCTTCATCTTCTGCCGCATCGACCGCGGTATAGGCCGCCGCGTCTAAAATGACATCTGGTTTTTCTGTTTCAAATACTTCAAAAACAAGGCTACGATTAGTTATATCTAAACCACGCGAATCAAAAGCAACGAATTGTTCCTGACGCTCACGTAACAGCTTCACTAACTCTTGACCAAGTTGCCCGTTTGCACCTACTACTAGATATTTCATATATCTAAACTCCATTTTGTTTTTCATTGTAAAAATGCTCGGAATCCGAGCATTTCAATGTTATTGATTATTTTGAGCATATTTTGCTTCGACTTCAGCTTTTTCACCAGCCCACCAAGATTCGTTATCCCGATACCAAGCGATAGTGGCAGCAAGCCCTTCGTCGAAGTTTGTATACTTTGGCGCCCAACTAAGCTCTGTGCGTGTTTTAGTAGCGTCAATTGCATAGCGCAAATCGTGACCTGCACGATCTTGAACGAAATCAAAATCATCTTCAGCCTTGCCCATGTCCTTAAGAATCATCTTCAAGACAGTCAAGTTATCTTTTTCACCGTCAGCACCAAGCAAGTACGTTTCACCAATACGACCCTTTTCCAAAATAGCCCAAACACCAGTAGCGTGATCATAAGTGTGAATCCAATCACGAACGTTCTTGCCACTTCCATAAAGTTTTGGCTTAATGTCACTCAAAACGTTCGTGACTTGTCGTGGAATAAACTTTTCAATGTGTTGGTAAGGTCCATAGTTGTTTGACGTGTTTGAAATTGTAGCCTTCAATCCGAAAGAACGAACCCAGGCACGAACGAGCAAATCCGATCCAGCCTTTGTTGACGAATAAGGTGACGATGGATTATAGCGAGTCGTTGGTGTAAACTTCTCACCTTCCCCTTCGCCATGCCCTGGCAAATCCTCACGAAGAGGCAAATCACCGTATACTTCATCTGTTGATACGTGGTGGAAACGAATGTCGTACTTACGTGCCGCCTCAATCAGAGTATACGTACCAATCAAATTAGTTTGAATAAATGGTGATGGATCCTTCAATGAGTTGTCATTGTGACTCTCTGCTGCATAGTGAATAATGGCGTCAGCGTCCTTGGCAAGTGAATCGACCAATTCAGCATCTGCAATATCGCCAACCACTAACTTGACACGACTTTCAGGCAATCCGGCAAGGTTAGCTTCGTTACCTGCATAAGTCAGCTTATCCAAAACAGTAACAAAAACGTCCGGGTGCTCATCTACTACGTAACGAACAAAATTGGCACCAATAAATCCGGCACCACCAGTAACTAAGATATGCTTGTATTGTGACATTAAATTTCTCCGTAAATAAAGTTGTTTTCTGCTTCTGCCAATGAGGGGTGTGCCTTGTCCTTGTCAGACATCACCAAATGATCAACTGACATTGGCCACTTGATACCGATTTCTGGATCGTCAAACGCAATACCACGATCTGCCTTTGGCTCGTAGTATCCATCCACCTTATATGCAAAGTTTACGTTTGGCGTTAATGTCACAAACCCGTGTGCGAACCCGCGTGGTACCAACAATTGGCGGTGGTTATACTCACTCAAAATGTAACCTTCCCATTCCCCATAGGTAGGTGATCCCTTACGCATATCAACCAATACGTCATACACCGCACCAGTTACAACACGAACAATCTTTGTTTGTGTATAAGGAGCTAGTTGGTAGTGCATTCCTCGGAGCACACCAGGTTGTGTAGACAATGATTGATTGTCTTGATTAAAATCAAAGTTGATTCCGGCTTCTTCAAACTTGTTACGTGTGTAAGTCTCCGTAAAGAAGCCACGGTGATCACCAAACACTTCTGTTTCAACAAGCTTAACGTCCTGCAACTTTGTAGGAATAATCTTAATTGCCATTTTTCTTATCCTCCTCGACAATACGAAGTAAGTATTGTCCATAATCATTTTTCTTAAGTGGTTGTGCTAACTTTTCTAGTTGTTCAACTGAAATGTACCCCATTCGGTATGCGATTTCTTCAAGTGAAGCTACCTTCAAATTTTGTTGTTTCTGAATTGTAGCTACGTAGCTTGACGCCTCAAGAAGTGAATCGTGTGTACCGGTATCTAGCCAAGCAAACCCACGTCCCATAACTTGTACATCCAAATCACCGCGTTCCAAATACTTCGCATTCACATCTGAAATTTCAAGTTCTCCACGAGGTGATGGCTCGATAGACTTTGCAATCTGAACAACATCATTATCGTAGAAATACAAACCTGTAACTGCATAGTCACTCTTAGGGTGCTCAGGCTTCTCAACAATAGAAATTGCTTTATTATTCTCATCAAACTCAACAACTCCAAATCGTTCTGGATCATGAACTTGGTATCCAAATACAGTTGCTCCCGTTTTCTTTGATGCAGCCTCTTGCAAAATATTAGACAAGCCCGCACCGTAATAGATGTTATCGCCCAAAACTAAGGCAACAGAGTCACCGCCAATAAATTCTTCACCAAGAATAAAAGCTTCGGCCAATCCATTAGGAGCTGGTTGCACTTTGTATTCAATTTTCAAGCCCAATTCGTGACCATTTCCAAACAGCTCTTCAAATTGGTTGATAAACTCATCAGTAGAAATAATCAAAACTTCTTTAATCCCTGCCAACATCAAAACAGACATTGGATAGTAAATCATTGGCTTATCATAAATAGGAACCAATTGCTTACTGGTTGCTTTAGTAATTGGATACAGACGTGTGCCGGACCCACCGGCTAAAATAATTCCTTTCAAAACTCACTCACCTACTCTTACTTAATTTGATTCTACATGACCATAACCGTAGCCATAGCCATAACCGTAGCCATAGCCATAACCGTAGCCATAGCCATAACCCGCATCATTTTTACCACCACGAACACGCTGCACAATTCCCAAAATTTTTGTATCCGTTAAACGCAACGTTTCAACAGTACGTTGGAGGTTAACTTTAAGTGTTTTACCAAATGTCGTAACCAAAATCGCACCATCAACAAGTGGCATTAAAACATGAGCATCCGTAACAGCCATTACTGGCGGGACATCAAGGACTACGACATCATAGTTATTACGCATCCACTCAACCAAAGAAGCCATACGTGCTGAACTCAATAGTTCTGCTGGATTAGGTGGCACCGGTCCAGAAGTCAAAACTTCTAAGTTCTCCACAAACGTCTTTTGCACTGTATCTTTGGGTTGTGCATTGCTAGCCAAAATCGTCGTTAATCCGCGTGTGTTCAACAAATCAAAAGTTGAATGTGCCGTTGGACGACGCAAATCTGCATCAACATAAAGGACATTTTTTCCAGCTTGTGCCCAAGTAACCGCTACGTTAGATGAAACCGTCGTCTTTCCATCTGACATTTCAGCCGATGTAAACATCACAACTTGCAACTTGTCCAAAGCTGCACCAGCAAATTCAATATTCGTGCGCAACGTACGGAATTGCTCTGAAATAACGTGCTTCGGTTCAACGAAAGTCACCAAGCGTGCACCATTATCTTGTGTCTCAGAATTGACAACGTGCTTTTTCTTCAAAAAATTAAAACTCATCTTTTATCTCTCCCGTTAAATGCGTTGACCCAGACGTGACGTACGTGTTTCATTGCTTGTATTCTTCTTTTCATTAGCTGCAACGACATCCTTCACATCGCGAATCTTACCTATATATCCGATAACACCTAAATTAGTCAGTTTTAATTCATCCGTTAGGAATTCCAAATCCTTAACCGTACGATCAGTTACTTCCTTAATGAAGCCCCATGCAAAGCCAGCACATACACCAAGTGAAAATCCAGCTAAAGTAATTAACTTAACATTTGGTGCAACGGGCTTTGAATTTGTCATTGCTTTTGAAACAATTGATACGTTTGAAACAGACATAATTGAAGCAACTTTGTCCTTGAACACTTCCGCAATTGTATTCGCAATATCCTTAGACATCTTGGCATCGCCCGACTTAACATTCACTGAAAACACTTGTGAATTTGTCTGGTTGGAAATACTAATCATCTTAGCCACTGAATCAGCTGTTAAGTCAGTATCGTCATACTTGGCAGCTACCAACTTATACTTAGCCGGTTGAGCAGGTGCAGTTTGCACCTGCTTACCATAAGCATCGGTCTCATATTGAGCTGGTACTGCCGCTTGAATTTGTTCCTTGTGTGGCTTTGTTAAATTATTGACGACCGTGTTCAAAATAATTGGCCGCGTAATAATATCCTTATATGTATTGATGATTTGCACATCGGCTTGTTGATCACCAAGTTGCAATCCTTGTTGCGATCCATCTTGCTTGCGATTAACAAGCAACGCAGCTGATGAACTATACTGTGGATGAACCACAAACTTAGACACACCGAAAGCAACACCGCCAACAATCACCCCAAGTGCCAGCATAAACGTCCAGTTACGACGAACAATCAACCATAGTCGACCAAGATTGATTACGTTATCCATATAAATAAACCCACCTATTCTAAATTGGTAATAATACCTTCAAAAAAATTCCGTTTTTCGCAAAATAATCGCACACAGAAAAGACACATTTAAGTCTATCATTTTTTAAGGTAGGGTTATGTTAAGAAATAATCGCATAAAGTATCATTTTTACAGGTATTTATCCCATTCTTTAATGATTTTTATCTGTATATTCGGACTTAAATTGTATTTTTGCCCCTTATTTCTCATATTTCGGTAACAGATTACAGAAATATAACCCGGATATTACGGATAATTATCAATAACATTTTTTCAATTCCAAAAACCTTGTAATTTGTAACAAACTATTAATATTGACTACAAAAAAGCTCTTGCAAATCGAAAATGATCTGTAGGAGCTGTTTACCCGGATTATTCATCAAGACAAACAAAAACCCGCTGAAACAGCAAGTTAATACCGTTTCAGCGGGTTTTGCGCTTTCACCCTTTTGGTGAAAACAATAGCAGCTCTTTTTTTCTACGCTTTGTCAACACAGATGTTGATATATAGCTATTCTGATCGTTCTAGTAAATTTGATTTATTCAACTTACTAGAACGATTTTTTGTTTTAAAAATCTTAGTTTTATGGTTTTTGACACACTTGAATAAGCCTTGAGGGTATAAAAATTTTTTCAAGGCTGTTAAGCTAACTATGACCCAAGCGTTTTACAATGAGCCGGCCAGCTCGTATGAGTAAAATTGATTGGTGGTTATAAGGTAATGAATCGTCTTGATAAGGCGATCCATTGAGGAAACGAGTAATGGCTTCTTTCGAGTTGCTGTTGCTCGTTTCTTTTCGTATCTATCCCTAATGTGGTTTGGCTGCGCAGTTGAACTAATCATATTTACAACGGTCCAATAAAGAATCTTTCAGGCATGTGGGTTACCGTACTTGGTGATGTGTCGCTGTGCGACGTAATCACCAGATTGAATCTCCGTTAAATCAAGTCCAATAAAACTATTTAACGGAGAACGCTTTTCAAACCGTCGAATATCACCGAGTTCACGGATTAGCCTAACCGCGGTATTGTCAGCTATTCCAGGAATGCTTAAGAGAATCTTGAATTCGGTAAGGCCTTCGCTACATAAACCATGTTGGCGATGACAATTTCTCGTTCCACAGTCATTTTGAGGATGTTTGTGACTTGATGTTGGAGCTGTTTAACTACGAATGATGTTGATTCAATCGCCGGATAGGAAATTCCGTGGCTCGCCACAGTCTTTCTGCCAGTGTTTGTGCACGTCCTTGGCCAATACCACGTATTCCTAATCCAAGAATGCTATCCATGATTTCTGTTATCGTATGCCCCTCAATCATATCTGGGTGTGGAAATAAACGAAGAACTTCTAGACTTGAGGTTTTATCCACATCAATTTCATCTGTGAAATTGGGAAATGAAAACTGAATCAATTTATGAACGCGGTTTTTCTCGCGCTTTATATCTTCAGTTTGTTGGTCGTAATATCGACTCATGTCTGACAGCTCACGATACAAGGGATCTGAGAAACGGGGCACGTAAGGCACTGGTTCCTTGGTGAATTCTGTTATGGCAAGGCCTCGTGCGTCACGAACGTCGTTCTTGCGCATTCGGGATCCATCATCTAGACGCTTCTTAGCTACTAGGGGATTAAGTATGTGATACAGAATGCTGTTGTCGATAAGATATTTCTCTAGTCGACGTGAGTAGACGCCGGTTGCCTCTAATTCGACCTCCGGACCACCATAGGATTGGATAATTGACTTTAAACTTTGAAACCCAATGGCATCGAGAGTGATATCACCGTTGTGAGTCGTTTGGGAATAATGTCAATACTTTGGAGTGGTTTTTAGATAGCCCCGCGAGGGGCCGGAGCTACCCCGAAAGTTTAATCAAAAAGAATAAACGAGGTCCAGGCAATCATCGCCCGGACCTCGTTTGTTTTCTATAATTTATTTTCGGATTCAATCATGTGAGAATCATAGTTGTCAATTTTCCACTGTAAATAATCACGGGCATCAACATTTTCTTTTACCTTTTCGTTAAGCGTATTAATTGCTTCGCCTAGAATGTCTTTACGGGCTGGAATGGTAGTCGGGTCGTCTTCGAACACGGCGCTGATGTCAAGATTATGGACAGGCTTTTTTGGCACCTAGAGGTACCGCACTCCGAAAATTTTTCAAAACCCGGATTTCAGCTTAAAACGGCGTGATTTCTGGGTGTTTTTGTAGGTGGAACAGGCCGAGCCCTACCGGTGAGAGAAAACAGGTGGTATAGATTGTGAACCAGCCGAATTTCACAAGTTGTATCGTGCAACAAATAAGCCTTCACAAGGTGAATTTTTGAAATTCACAAGTGACGGCTTATAAACGGCGTCGTACCGGCTAGTGCCGATAACCGGCATTATGTTAAGCAGCAAGTGGTATAGCTACCGGACGGGTATTTGTAGATATTCTGGTGGTGTTCCACCAGTAGTCATAGCGATGCGCTCCTGCAATAATCGCATTGATTGACCAACTTAAGCGACGTGGGTTGAAGAATTCTGATTTGAAAAATGAGTGATAGTTTTCGATGATTGTGTTGTGCTCGGGATGCCCTGGTGATCTGAATGAGTGCTTGAGGCCATAAAATGAGACGGTATCTTCGTATTCCTCACTGATGAAGTGGGAACCGTTATCTGAGTGCAAAATGATTGATGTTTCGGCGTTGAGAATCGATTTAGGAATTTGATGCATAGCTGTTTGAAGTGCTCGTTTAGTTAAATCAGATGTCATATCATAGCCAACGACGGCGCGCTCCGCTAAACTCATCGTCGGTTGGATTTTTTTATCTGTTCACGTGAGTATTTGTCCATTAAAGTGACTGCTTCACGCAAAATTTGGTTATCTTGTTCGAGTTCGGCAATTCTCGCTTCAAGTTCAGAGACTGTTTTCTTGGTAATTTTTTCGCCATTGTCATTCACCGCAGGTGAATACTCACGGACCCAGCGCCGAGCGGCGCTTATTGAGATTTTATTTTCACGTGAAATTTGGCTTAATGTTTGTTTTTCATCCCAATGTAGGGCAGCGATAGCTGCCTTCTGTTCAGGGGAATAATAATTTCGTGTAGTCATAATAAAAAGACGCTCCTGCTGGTTTCATTTTACAGGAAATGGTTCTAAAAACACTCCATGAAACTAGCATAAGCACCAAACTACGTTCACCTTGGCCAAATAAATGATACTCATCAACAATACCTGTTGTGTAGTGGTCTCCATCGGAATCACTACCTTGAGCAGATAAGCGCTTCATTGATGTCGACTGTGATTCAATACGCATTTCATTTTGGTTATATTCAACGCCCCACATTTTGGCCAACTTCTTAAACGGACCATTTTGCAATTGCGTCCAATTATAAGTCATGTACTTATACAGTGGTTTCGTGTGACTAATATCAATACTTGAAACGGCTAGTTGTCGATTAACCTTTGGAAATCCAAACAGGAAATTGTACAAGGTATAAGCTGACAACAATTGTGTCTTACCATTCGTTCGCGCCATGCTGATGAAGATATTCTTAAACCGCATACCTTGCGTTTCGGGATTACGCCAACCTTGAATCATGGCCAAAATAAAATGCTGATAAGGTGAAGGATTGAAAGGTTCACCTGACGTCACATCTTTCAGCAACGTTGCAAACTCAACAATCTTCTTAGCCTCATCAGCGTTATATGTGTAGATAAATCCAGCATCATCTTTAATGCGTTCCAAGTCTGAAACGTGACGTTCCGCTGCACGTTTAATTTTCTCACCGGCAACAATTCGACCACGTAAGACATCGACTGCGTACGTTAACGCTGGATCGTCTGGGTATTTTTCAAATAATTCTTTATACTTCCGCATTATTCACCCCCGAAATGAGTTGCCCAATCTTTGGTATCATCGTCGTCTGAACTAGCCATATCAATTAAGGTTGCTCGACTTTGCGGTGATAATCCTGAATCACTCCCAACCGATTTAATAACCTTAGTTGCTGAATCAATAATTCCAACAGCAGGATTTTTAAAATACTTTTCGCCTGCTTCATACAAGATACCAATGGACTTCACTGACTCATATGCTTCACGCAACATCTGGTAATTCATGGCCAATGTCTCAACTGCTGAACTATCTGCATTAATGACGTAACCTGATTCATTTAAGAAAGGCACGATTGTTTCCCACATTTTCTTGGCCTCACCAGTCAAATGTTGCGGTGCAATCTCAGATAACTTATCAGCACTTTCCAACGTCATGTGAAGCTTCTCTGTGCGCTCACGTTGGTCTTTACGATCCGATTCATCGCTTGTTAACTTTGCTTTTCGTGGCACGGTCTCACCTCCTTTCAATCCAAAAAATAATAATAACTGCAGCGTGTTGAAGAGACGGCACTATTTGATATTCGGTTACTTCCTAAGCGACGCAGGTGGGGGTATAAATGATTTAAAATGAACAATCAGCTAATTACTGACTGAGATTTAAAACGTCTCACACGCGCTCCTATGGTTTCTCACGCAATACGTTACGCCAAATAAAAAGGCAGCAATCTATTTGATTGCTACCTAGTGTGATCCGAAAACACTGCATTGTTCGTTCGGTAAATGCTGAATCCGTCAAAAATACCGAAGGTGGACAATAAACAAACATTAACAGTTAATTTTGAGTGTAAATTAAGCCATTCTGAGAGAGAGAGAGAGAATTTTATTAACTATACCTTGTAAAAGGTAGCTTAACTCACGAACTACAAAATCAATTTTACACAGTAGTCATAGTAACTTGATAAAACAAAGCAGCCAACAAATAATTTGAATTCCATTGACAATACCCTTAGGTCATCAATCATATAGACGCGCTACCCATGTACAGCTCTTACTAGAACAATTGTAGTATTTATAAACCAGCCTCTTTAAGTTTTCGCTTCACCTTGTACTTCTGCTTCCGTATGGCTGTTGGTGTTCCGTCAAAAGTGGTGTGTAGATCATCAAACGTCATTCTATCTCCATACTTTGCTTTAAATACATTCTGATAGAAAGTTGTAAGCGTATCATACACCACGTTATCTACAATCAAACTCACCCGCTTCACATCGTCATACTCATCTCTATGTGTTTCTAAAAACCAACCTGACACCTCATAGCTTGCTACATGCTTGTCTAGTATACCGTTGAAATAGTCAGTTAATAACTTATCGTATCTATCAGCCATTATTCACCCCTGCAGCGTCACTGTGAAATCATACGTATCACGAAAAGTGATAGCAAACTCTATCAACCCCTCTTGCATTATTTCCTGTGATCGCCTAGACGAAAGATGAGTATCACAACTAATAGCTCCGTGGGTTTCTTTTAAAATGTATTTACGCCATATCAACACACGCTTTAGCTTGTCTAAACTCATAAGGGCTTCTATTAAGCTGTTGGCATATCCAACCACATCATCAGTTGATGATTTCCCCGTCATCGGAACCCTGTTAAGCTGTTCGGGGTCTGCCTGATAAACATCAAACTGGGAAATGAACAAAATTCTAATTGCCTCCGACTTTAAAAAGTCCCTAACCTCTTTTGCTGTTGCTGCGTTATCTACCGTTTCAATCAATTTTGCCATATACTCACCTCATCTTTTCACGCATGCAAATTACATCTATTTATTGTACAACGTGTTCAACGTTTATAACTCCCCCCTCATACGAAAAATTGGCTCGCTATGGAAAACGAGACTACTGCATCGGTTCTCCTTAGCCTAACCATAGGCCCCCTTTTATTCATATCGTGGAGTTTTATTAGGTTGTTCACTCTGTGAAGGTCAACAAGTGTAAACATGTAACTGTTCTTATAAAGAAAAAACGCCAGCAAGTCGTGAAACTTACCAGCGTTCTAATTATATTTATTTCAACTTACGGACAATTTCCATTAGGGCGGCTGCCTTTACATACTCGATACGTCCTAGCTCACTTAGTTTTGATGTATCAACAGTATCTAAAAATTTATGCAACTTAATGCGTTCGCCCTCGTAATATTCGCCACTGTTCCATGCTGCCATGCTCGTTCCTCTTTTCTACTTATTGCATAAACGCTTCTAACTTTTCAATACGTGCCTCTAATCTTTCAGCATATTCACGCATATTTGTATCGTCATAACATGCAGCCATCAGATCATTTTCTAAGCCATCCAATCGTGCTTCTAGTTCGTTTACGTGGCCGTCCATATTTTCGTCTTCATTGTCAGCGTACGCCTTAGTCGCTGTTAAAGAATCAAATAGTGCGTCACGTAATGCCTCACCATCAATCACAGTCAATGCTTTCATGACTGCGTTACGCAATTCCTTGGTGTTGTCTAATGTTGCTCTTGGCTCGTAATGTTCGTATCTCACCTTGCTGTCCTCCTCTCTAAAAATCGGGTTCAATTTCCAAACTTATCACTCTCTTATCACTCCCTTATCGCTATAAACCGCGGTATTATCGCAATTATCAACTTATCAATAATTTGTTACTTACATACACAGTAAGCACTACATCTGACCTTATATAACTAATTAAATATTGATAAGTGTGATAAGTGTGATAATACCGGTCTTTGCGTTGATAAGGAGATGATAAGTTTTGATAAGTGAGCATCAAAGCAGTTCTACCTTCGTGTAAAAGTTACCATCAACTCCAATATTAAAATTGTGAGGTAATAAGATAGCCAACCGTCTTGTGTTTGGAAAACTAACTTCTTTTGGTAAATAGTATTTTGCTTTCAACGCTTGGTGTAATTCGCCACGTCGGACCCGGTCTTGTGTATCGCCCGTTTCAACGATAACCAATGGCAAAGACTGTTCTAAGTGGTATACCTCATCTTCATCATCAGCTTGTGCGGTTACGATATTAGTTGCATCAGATAGCCAACGCTTAGGTACTTGCCAATCAGGATCATAAGCGTTCACAATCATATTGAATATACCGGCACGTTCATCCTTTGCTTGCTTAATTAGCTTTGCCGCTTCTGGGTCATTACGTACAAATTTTTTCGTGAACTCCACAATGGCAATTCGATTGCGGGTGGCGTCATCTGCATTTTTAAAACTTGGTACATCATTTACCAGCAATACAACGGGGCTAATGACATTAGCACTCTGTTGCTTCTTGTTACCTTTTGCTTCAAATTTTACAGTTGAACCTTCACCAGCTACTAACTGTTTTATCAGGTTGCCTTCTAGTTCTACCCCTTGCTTCATCTCATCCGAAAACAAGAATCGACTGTTGTTAATCGAGTTCAAGCCAACTACAAAGTTGCTACTTTTATTGATGAATGTCTCACTGTCTAGCTTAGTGGCATAACCATCAGATTCCTCACTCCCCAAGGCGTTCTCCATCAGATTCCACAGGGTACTTTTAGCATTGTCACCGTCCCCATGAATAATAAAAAAAGTCTTTAGTCGATTATTTCCAAAAAGCTGATACCCAAATAACTTCAACAAATCATCAGATAAATTAGGGTATTCAGGTGTATTGTAATTATTCAATAACGTTGTAAAGGCTGGTGCACTTGCTCGTGGGTCGTACTCTGGCAGGATATGATCGAATAATCGACTGCCACGCGGTTCCAATTGTCTTGTATCAATGTTGAATACCCCGTGATAAGTGTTAATTAGATTCGGGTCATTATTTACCCCTACGCTATTCGCTTCAGCCTTTACCAAGGTTGTAATATTCTTCAAAAGACGGCTGTTCAAACGTCCTTTACGCTTTAGGAACACATACACCGCATTTTCACCAAATACTGGCGCCTCCTTTGCAAATTCTTCTAGCAAAACTTGTTCCTTATCTTTTTCCACCTTAATAGGTTGCTCTGCCGATAACTCTGCTAGCTCTTGCTCATTCAAACTTTCCGCCATTAGTACCTCCAATTCTTCACCCAACTTTTAAACTTTGGACCCAATTCACTAATTGGAATCGGGTCACTTCCTAAACTATTTAAATGCTCGACGACATCCAACGTGAATCGTATATTGCCACCAGTATTTCGATAAACCCAACCGCATACACTTGTTAGCATGTTATCCCAGCCTCCAAACAACCCGTAATTATTCTCAGGGTCTAGTAGTGCTGTAACCATTCGTGCGTTAGTGACCATCCAAGGTTTTCGATCTTCGTTGTTCTCAAAACGTTGCGAGCTTTTTGATTGATTAGGTTCATATCGGTTTGGGTTCTCGTCAAATATCTTGACGAACTCATCAACCGGCAAAGCTACCGTGTCGTTTGCGTTAATAAGAGGCTCACTGTGCCTGTTTTGCGTTGTTAGTACATATGTACCAGCCAACTGCTTAAACTGCCTTGTCGCCCCAGCTTCGTCCGCTGTGACGTTTAGTAAATAGCTCACTACTCGCCACACCTTGATATAGTCATCTGGTGGTGCTGGTCGGCTTAAGTCGATACCAATACGTATTCGTGCACCTTCCTTAATACCGTTGCTGATTGTTGGATAGGCGACTAGATTGTACTGGTTTAATAACCCAGTAGTTATACTGTCTCTCACTTCGTTATACGCGGCTTCATTACCATCCACATCCAAAAACAAGATGGTCCGGGCTGTCACTTCACTATCGGCCCGGTCTGTTCCGTCAAAAAGCCCATAAACGACGTACGGTGCACTGGTATGTTTAAAGGTCTCCAGTTGATTGTTCGTCAGGTTCTGCGCTTGTGTCGGTGTTGCCGTGGTCGTGACAAGGTGTGCAAAATCATCCATACCGTCGACTACTGTATATTGTTTGGCCAATACGCCTGTTTGTGTATAAATCATTAGATTCCACCTATTCAGCAGACATATTTGCTTCACTAGTTAGCTTTAAAACGTCGTTAGCCAGTATTAGCAATGATAATGAGACGCCACTTATTTTTCGGTAGTTGTTTAAACTGTTGTTGGCTAACTCAAATGTTTCTTTACTTGAATTAACAGTAACGATTACTGATCCTTCATCTTCGCTTAAGTCAGATACAACATCAGCCAATCCAGCTAATGCTGCGCTTCGTTGTTCAGCTTCATCCAATATATCTGCCAGCTTGCACGTTTTTGTCGATTGTTCCATAATGTATAGAAATCTCCTTTTGTTTTTGAGAGTGTTCACGGTATCGGTCGGGAAACTTCGCCGTGAGTAAGGTACAAAGCAACTACGCGTGTTCAACGGAACGCCTGTGGTTGCTTTTTTTGTTATCGTTGAAATTATTACGCCACGTATGCAAGTCAATTGACCGCAACTTTTCAGCACGCTTCAACTCCTCCAATGCTTGGGCCGCGAGTGGGGCAATCGCATTGTTTCGTTCTTCATCACTGGTAATCAGGTAGTACCCACTCGGCGCACTGCGTCGGCTACCAATTGGTACACCCTTATGGTTAATCAGGAACGCCACCCATGCCGTGATTGTACGTTTGTTGGTATTTAGGCGTGTCGCAATTTCAGAGATACTTACGGGCTTCTCTGCGCCTTCTGGCAACATTGCCACCAACTGCTCAAGCTGTTCCGTTAATGTTTCTTCACTCATCTGTGTCCACTCCTTTCAAATCACCTAACTTAGCGTTTATTACTTCAAGTACATGTTTCTTCGTATACTGGGTTAGATCTGTTTCTGTAATAGCTTGTGCAGCTACTGATACTGCCAACATGAAACCTAATTCAAAATCTGAACTCATCTTCGACTTATTCAATTCACGCAATAGACTACGTACATTGCTTGTCACCATATATGGCAACTCGTCAGCCGTTTTTGCACTAATAAGTGCTTGCAAGGTCAAAGCCACCCCACTCGTTGCAATAACGGCTAGTTGACTGTGCCCACTTTCCTTAATCAAATCATTCACATCACTTGCCACCAGTCTAATTGTGGCGTTGTCTAGTCCTTTCATCCCATCACCTCCTTATAATCGCTTTATGGCTTCATCTAATTCTGATTGATTAAATAATTCCCGGGCTACTCCAAATTCAAACAGTGAATGTGGCTTAATCACGCCTTTATCTATCAATTTTTGAAAGGTCTTAGGCGACACATCCAAATAGTTATAAGCCTTAATCTTAGATAACCATGGGCTTTTCTCTGGCGCCATGACTGCTGCGGTTAGCCGGTCTAGCGCCGCAACTAAGCTCTCAATATCTGGTATACTGGTAGCATTCATAAATAAAACCGTGTCCTTTCTTTTGGGTGCGTGGTAACGATTAGTAACGGGCTTTGGTCGGCACAGGTTACTAGTCGTTTTTCTTTGTGGTGAGTTGGCTGCTCGCATTCGGTTTATTTTTGATAAACACAAAGACTGTCCACTGGGCAGTTTAAGGACTTGCTTGGGTCACGTTATGTACACCAGCCACCACATACAAGGCGCTGGCACGGCAATAACTAATAAAGTTGTCCTTTAATTAGTTTGTTGTGTATGTATGACGCCACCAGTGAGCCCTGTGGCGTCTGTGTTTAGTTGTTTTCGTTAAACTCTCGGTCTGCCTTGGCACGTTTCAAGCCGTCTTGCACCTTTTCGGCCAATTCTGCTAGTACATCATTTGCTTGGCTCTTGTCCTCTGCATCGATGGCACCGTTCAACTTCTCGGTTAATTCAAACAAGTTAAAAGGATCGTGTGCAGCGCAGCGTGGGTCTGCATAAGTACGGGCAATTTCTTCCATGTACTTAACGTGTGTTAGCGCCTTCTCAATGTCTTTACTCTCAATCGCCTTATATAGCTTTCCAGTTGCGTCATATAGCCCCATTGGGTCATTAGGTTGTTGACTAGCCGGTACGAAATCAAACGTTGCTTCTGTCCCCATATCTTTGGCCAATTCTTCAATAGCCATTGTTAGGCGGACCCATGCATCCGTTACCATTGGGCTTCGCTCGACTGTCTCAACGGCATCACCTTCTACCGTCTCCATGTCTACTGCGTGCATTGCCGTCAACAATTCAGACACAGTCCCCACTAAATCGTACTTATCAGGTACATTGACCGTTACAGGTACATACCGTTCCGTTTGTAGTGCTGGGTGCTTCTTCGCCGTGTAGTCATACTTATTCATAATCAAAACCATCTTTCTTTTGTATTGGGGATGCATCCCCATGCGTTACTAGATACTGTGGTAGTTTTCAGACTTGCCGAGGTCACATCGTTAATCGTCTACTTCTTCAATCACCAATGCGCCCCAGTAAAAATCTGTGATAATTGAAATTACCCACGCTAACCCACCTAAGCCAGTCAGCAACCAAAACATCGGTAATAAAACGTGCCATTGATTAAGCATTAACCACACCTCGTTCCTTTAATACCGTTGCCTTAATCTCTTGGTAGCTGTACCCGTTCAAAATAAGCTGCTTCATCAACTCTTTAACACGTTCCAAATGTTCCAACTGCGTTGAGTTCAACGCCTCTTTTGCATCAGTTACATCAAACGTTGTCTTGAGTTGCTTTGCATTCTTGCCCGTGACAACTTTTAACGCTAAGTTATGGATCGTTGAATACATATGCGGGTTATCTGGCCAACTATCATGGACCACTTCACTAATGGATTTATTCACTGGCTTAATGTTGGCAAGGGCAATTGTCTTATGTGCTAGTTCCTCACGTTGTGAATAGAACGCCTCCACTAGATCGCTCTTAAACTCAATGACTGCCGGTGTATTACGCATAAATGTGATAAGCAAAGTTGCTTGCTGTTCGTTATAGTGCCAAAGCTTTTGTGGTCTTCCGGTCTCTCCTAGTTTTGGGTTTTCAAAAACCAAAACTCCAAATCGTTCTAATTCATCGTGATACTTGTTAGTTAGGTGTCGGACGTGTTCAACAGATACACCCGTATACTTCGCCACAATTTCACTTGTTGTATAAACACCTTCTGCTGGTGTGCCGTACATTACCAATTCATCCATGGTATAATTACCTTCCTTATAGTTATCTGACACCACGGCCTGCTCGCTGTGGTGTTTTTTTGTCTTTAAATTTCAATGTTGTAAATACGTGCTGCTGCCTTTTGAATTTGAATATCACGCGGTTGCGTCCCTGTTAAAGCCCTTGAGAATTGTTGTGGCTTAACGTTTAGCATTGCTGCCACATCTTTGTACCCCAAACCACTTTTAATACGTGCAATATCAAATTTTTCCTTAGTCTTCTTTGCTGCAATTTCTAGTTCTGTCATTTTGCGTCTCCTTTTATGTTGTTGATTGTTTACACAAGTTATTGCACATTATTTACACAAGGTGTAATATAAAGGCATACAAAAAAAGCACAATAAACGCCTGTATATCAACATTCGCTCGCCAAAGCATTGATTATTTTAGGTCTGTTTTTTTGTTGCTCAATTACTTGATGAATTCATTATTGCACGTAGTGTAAATTAATACAAGTGTTTGTGTTAATTTTGTGTAATTTTTTCGTCAGCTACCCTATTAGTTGAAGGAACCGATTGATATGACTGTATTTGAACGAATAAAAGAAGTTGCAAAAGCAAGAGGAATGAACCTGAAGACGGTGGCCAAAAATGCAGGCCTGTCAGAAAATGCTCTATACAGGTACAACCAAGGAGTTGAACCAAAATACCCCACGCTTAAAGCCGTTGCGGACGTCCTCGGCGTATCAGTAGACTACCTATTAGGTAACACTGATGAGATGCACCCTACCAGCACAGAACCAGAACTACCCAATGATTTAGAGGAAGTTTTGAAGCAGGTTAACCCTGTGATGTTTGGTGGTGCCGAATTAACAGACGACCAGAGGATGCTCCTATATAACATGGCTAAAGAGATGTCACGCAACAATCAACAAGGTGGTAAGTAATTTGACCGATGAATTGAGAGAGTTGAGAGACTACCTACTTAGCCTTGCCCGCCGACACGATATTGACGTTGAGGATATGTTATCCACTTCAGGTACACATATGTACGTCCGCGTGTTCAACAAGATATTTATGAATCCGAATGAAACAAAGGCAACTTATGAATTTGGACTAGCTCACGAACTGGCCCATGCCATTTACGGCGATCCTAATGGCGAACAGTACTACCCTTTTTCATTGTTGTTCAGAAAGACTGAAGAAAAGATTGCCAACAAGAACGCGATCCGACTGATTTCTGACTTTGTCTACCGCGATACGCCACTTGAATGCAGAAATTGGGAACACTTTATTGATATTTTCAACCTACCCAGTTATTTCGAAGGCATTGTAAAGGAAATTATTTACGACTGATGAAACGTCCAGAAAGGATCGACGTTAAAAGCTGAAGGAGAATTAAATAATGAATATTCTAATCGCTATTTTAAGTGTACTAGTTGCTTTGGAGTTCTTTTTCATTATGTATTTGGAAACATTCGCAACAACTTCATCTCGCACTGCTGAAACTTTCAGAATGTCAAAAGATGATCTTCAAAATGAAAAGGTAAACACTCTACTTAAAAATCAAGGTATTTATAACGGTCTTATTGGCGTTGGAATACTTTATTTGTTGATTTTTACGCAAAATTACAACAATAGCTTGTTTGCCATTATGCTATACATTATTTTGGTGGCATTATACGGAAGTTTCTCATCAGGAAACAAGTCAATTTTCTTCAAGCAAGGAACTTTGGCCGTCATCGTGGTAGTTTTGTTGTTAGTTCAAATGATTCTGGGATAATTAGCAGGCATTGCTAATCAGGGGTCTGCGCAATATTGCGCCAACCAAATGGGGGTTCGTTAATTTTGACGATACCTTAAAAATTGAGGCCCGCCGAAAATTCGGCCACCTCTTCACATACTCAAACCTTAATGCCATACATAGAGTTGGCTGCTCGCATGGAAAGGCTTAACTATGAGTATTACGAAACAAAAAAACGGCACCTACTCCGTGCGTATCCGTTGGACGGACAAACAGGGCAAGCGCCGTGAAAAGACAAAAACTAAATTTGAAACTAAAACACTAGCAAAGCATTGGGAACGGCAAGCAACATTGGATGCTGACGCCGGCAAATTTGACGGTGTCACGACTGACTTAACCGTTAATGAACTTGTTGATATGTATCTGCAAGAATACGTGCGCGGTAAAAGGCTATCAACCACAAGCAAGGTGGCCCGCTCATTTGAAATGTACGTACTCACGCCTAAATGGTTCGATAACGTTAAAGTGGCCAAACTATCCAAAGTTGAATTACAACGCTGGATTAATTGGTTAGCTGGCCAGTTCTCATCGTACAAACGCAAAGTGGATCACTTCAGAAAAGCATTAGATATTGCTGTATCTTATGAACTGCTAGAAAGTAACCCGCTTAATGACGTTCGATACCCTACGGCAGTGTCAAAGCCTGATAGGTCATATCGAGTTGAATTTTACGATCGCCAGCAACTCCAATCATTCATGCAAGCTGTACAAGACAAGTATGATAATGCTATCAACTATCACAAGTACGCCTATCTCCGTTTGTTAGCATTTACGGGGATGCGCAATGGTGAGGTTCGTGCGCTTGAATGGTCCGATATTCATTTAGATGGCAATGAGCCACATATTATCGTTAGCAAGACCACTAGCGAAACAACTGGCCATGGTGTCGTTATTAACCCACCTAAAACAAAGGCGGGCAATCGCAAGGTTATGTTAGACAAAAAAACCGCCGGCATCCTAAGACACTGGCGGGCTATTCAAGGACAACAAATGATGAAACGTGGTATATCTGCCAATGGCATTGTTTGGACCAACCAGCGACTTGATAATCGTATTTCAGGCAATCAACCACGTTCGTGGCTACTATCAGCCATACGTGATACGGACGTCCCTCAAATTAACATTCACGGGTTACGGCACACATATATCACACTTGCAGTTCAAGCTGGCATGGATATTAAGACTTTGCAGTCACAAGTTGGACACGATGACGTAAAAACTACCTTAGCAATTTATGCTACCGTCACAGATGAAATGCGATCAAAGACGGCCGATATTTTCACTCAGTTAGTCAGCTTTTAACGACAACTGGGGGAGTAACTGGGGGAGTAACTGGGGGAGTGAATAGAATTCAATACTTAAAACGCCTATACGACAAGGGTTTCAAGCTGATTGGTCGGTTCCCAGCCAGAGCAGTCAGTAATTTCGCATGTAGCGCCGGTTCCGTTTGGAGCCGGCGCTATTTGTTTGCCATATAAAAAAAGATGCGTATCACTACGCATCTCAATAACTATTTCTATCGTCGACGTTGGCGGTAAGCCATGCCGCCACTAATAAGCAATAGCACGCCTGGCACAACCCAAAAGATTCGGACGCCTGGTCCACCAACACGTGGGAAGATCGACTTCATCTTTTTCGTCGGTAGGTCTACCAACCATTCACCACGTCCGGTGTCGAACTTCAGCTTGTCACCCAGTGGCACACAATCCACCGACATTTCCGCCGGCTCGCCGTTAATACCGCCCGCTGTAACTTCAAAACAGTAGACCTTTGGATCAACTTCAAACCCAGCCGGTGCTTCAACTTCTTCTAACGTATAAAGCCCCTGACTCAATCCAGGCAACGTTTGGCCTGATTCACGGGTCGTAAACTCACGGCCGTGACCTGAACTGACACGCGTCAATCGATAAGTAGAACCAGCAAGCGGCTTATCAGGGTCATCCCCGAAGGCAAACTTGCGGAACACGACGCCGTTAACTTCATTGGCAAAAAGAACCTCATGCACATCTGTCGCAGCACGATGCTTGCTTGTCGGCAAATCCGTTGTCACAATACCGTCTGTCACATGAACTTGATACTCATTTTCATCAATCCAATAACCGTGGGCAACACCAGTTTGGCGCAACGTATAGGTTTTGCCATCTGCTAAACCTGTCCACAATGTCGTGTGACTACCTGAATTTTGCTTAGCCAATTGCTTACCAGACTCATCAAACAGTTCGAATTCACCACCCAGCAACGTTAGGTCACCGGCACGGTTCGTATTCTTAACCGCAAAGGAAATCTGCTTCTCTTCAGCAGGCGCTTCCTCCTTTCCCTTACGTTGGTGGCTCACCACGTTTGATTGCTGCGTACGGTTCCACAACACGTTATTGAACGTATATGAAACCGCGGCTTGTTGGGTGTAGGTTGCATCAGTCAAATATTCCGCAACCGAATGACGTACGTTAACCCCGACTGCCCAGTCTGAGCCGTTAAACATCAACTTACGTACGCCTTCCTTGGTCAACGTCACCTTAACCTTACGATCGTTCACCGTCACCTCATAGTCGGTGCCGTATACCATTTCAGCACGGGTACCGGTTGTCGTGTCGTCACTCGTTCCCGCCGTATTGTAGACCTTCACGCTATTCTTTAAGGCACCGGCCAAAATCACCGCATCACCACCGACCTTCGGCAAATTAACCGTTGCTTCAACCGCACTTGGTGATAGCAAGTAATCTTCACCGTTCGCATAAGTCGTTGGGTATGTCCAATACCAGAATGGCTTCGTCGCATCTTCAAGCGTTTTGCCATTCAAATCATTCGTATCCTTGTGGACGAATTTATTCACCGATGGCTTATCACGCGTCCCAACAGTGGTATCAATATCGAATGAGAATTCCTCGTCATTCGGTACGGAGATACTTGAACTCAAGAACGCGCCCCAAACACCGTTGGTCAACGAACCCATGCGCACTTTCGCCGATGTACCCTCGAGGACAAATGACACAGCCGAACGTTCAAAATTTTCACCGTTCAAATAATCCTGCCAGATGTCATTACCGGTCTCCCATTGGCTAGCCGCGTCAGTCGTCCCGATGTACTTGTCTTTGTGGTAAGTGATGGTCGCACCTTCAACGGTCACACCCTTGTTTTCGCTTGCACCTGCCCAGCCGACACCTTCCGCATAGTCATAACGCTTTTCGATGGCTGCATCAGGTCCCCACGGGTTCGTCTTCCGGTTAGCATTCAATGACGCAAACGTCAGATATGATATCTTCTTATCCGTCTTTTGCACGTCAATCAAATGCTTGTTTTCAAAATCAACATACTGGAATTCAACTTGGAAATCCGAGAGTTTGTTGTACAACAACCCCGAATACAAATTATTCGATAGGTTCAAATACGGATCGGCCGAATCACCCGTTCCGCCAGTATGACCGCCAATGAAGCCCGGAATGAAGTCTGACAACGTCACGTAGGCACCCATCAAATGCGTTGTCCATTTCACATCGCCATTATCATCCACGTGCTTGGTTTTGTACGTGCCGACGTATGGGTAGTAAATCGTAATTTCACCACGTTTTGCACGACTCGCAACCATCTCAATCACGGAAATCATCACTGAGTAATTCTTACCCGGCGACTGCTCGTTAAACTTCTCGTAGTAGTACAACCCGTGGTCATTTTCTTCTGAGTTCCACCATGTTTCACCCCACATGTTTGCCAAGTTACTACGCTTGTCTGAGTTCAAACGTTCCTCAATGACCAAATAATCATCATCAATCGCATCTTGGTTCAGATAAACTTTCATCTTGCTTGGGTCAGAATACGCATCAGCCTTAATCGTCGCGCTGTAACCCTTCAACGTTTCAGTCGGAATCAAATCGTCTGGTCGCGCCAACGTCGCACGCTCATCTTGCTCGTCGTACACCGTCATCTTTTGATCATCGTGCTCCCAATCACTCGCAAATGGATAAAAAAGCACACCCATGTGGATTTCACGTGGAATATACACGTTTTCGTGTCCATCTGAATAGGTTTCCTCACGTACCGGCGACACAATCATCAAACCATATTTCTTGTTAGCAGGTGGTCGTAGCGTAAACTTGAAGACTTGCTTTTCAGTTCGCGCATCAACCCGATAACGATTCTTATCATCCAACTCAATTAGCTTGTCATTAAGCGTAATGCTTTCTACACTTCCAACACGATCACCATCAACGCCAAATTCAACCGGGAATACCCCAGCTTCCTTATCAGTACCAAACTTTTGAAAGTTATCTTCTACTTTGTCGAACGTAATCTCGTAATCCATAAAGGCACGACGTTGCGAAACTTTAATCACAAATGGCACACCTTCGTAGTCGAAGTAATCATAAATCGTTCCAGCGACACTCTTCAGCACGGCCGGCTTCATTGGCGTTGTTGGCTCCAACTCACCTTCACCAGTTAACGTCGGATTATCCTCACCCGCACCTACGACATCCGGCAACGACACTTTACCAGTATCTTCAATCGCATCTAGCAGCCCGTTATCAATCTTCACTGGTAGCTCACTGATCAACGTATTCTTTGCCTCCGCGTATACAGCCTTGCTAAAGATAACGAGATTTAGTAATAACGGAACCAACAAAATCAGCACACTAAATCGGGTATTAAATTTTCGCATGCGTCTTGTCATCACTGCCGTATCCTTCCATTTTCTACTTATCCTATATTACGGACAAGATACAAAATCTATGTGGCTGTCAATTAAAGACTCTTGGAATTTATCGACGGGTTTATGTCCAAAAACGCAACAGAAAAGCCGGCTGCGAACATTTCTGTTCACAACCGGCTATCAAGCACGTCTATTTCAAAATATGTGTATCAAAATTATTGGTTTTGACGGCGCTTGATGTACCAAGCCGCCCCACCGGCGATCAACATAACGATCAAACCAGCACCAATGTATGCTTGAATTCCCGTTCCTCCAACACGAGGGAAGATTGGCTTAGCATCGTTAGCAACAACGAAGTCTCCGACCCAAGTGTGAGGATTAGTTGAAGTATCCTCCGCTGCTGGCAACCACTTCAAGTATGAACCGCCTTCATTAACTTGCAAGAAGTTAACTGGTGCATTCGTATTTGCAGAAGTACCATTCAAGTTGTTCAAGATATCTGCATAGTCAAAAGCTGGATCCGTGTACGTATTTTGTGGTACGACAATGAAATAGAAATCATCCTTCATTGCATATCCATCTGGAGACTTTGTCTCACGAACAACATACGTCTTATTGAACTCCAACTTTGCATCTGCCGCAATCGTATGAACGCCATTAGCACCCTCAGTCATCTCAACCCAAGGATTTGGCAATGATGGGTTTTCTGCATACGCCACAGCATCTGTTTGCAATGCGTATTCAAACTTAGCACCAGCCAAAGGATCGTTATCGCTATCAACCTTGTTCAACTTGAATTGCGTTGGTACACGCGGATTCTTGATTGACGCAGTCCACTGATCACCGTCTGCTTGTTGCAAACCAATCAAAGCAGCCTTGTCGGCATCAGAATCGCCACTCATCGTGTGAATATACGTCTTACCATCGCCTTGCAAGTGCTCCGTCACCGTAAAGTGAATGACACCGTTATCATTCGTATAACCACCTGGAACTCCCGTTTCAGTCAATTCATACTTTCCGATTTGAAGATCATTAAATGTCCAAGTAGAACCATTTGATGATGACGTCCCTGTTACCTCAACTGGCGTATCAAGCTTTTCAAAGACAGGCTCATCATTAGCCCATCCCGTCATCTTGTACGTTTGCTTCAATTCAAAAGTTGCTCGGTTAACTTGGTTACCAAGATCATCAATCTTGTGCAACACCAAGTCATTGTCATGAAGTGGTAGCAAATGTACGTTGACACGGTTAGTATCAATTCCCTCAGGGTCATTGATACCTGTCATAACTTTCGCAGTGTTGTACCAAATCTTTTCTTGCTTGTTTTCAAGAACTTCAGTAGCTGGTACGTGAACATTCAAATTCCAAGCCAAGTTATTACCATCGAAGTCCATGCGATCTCGCCCAGTCGTTGTAAATTCGACCGTAATCTTTTGATGCTGCTTATCGTCAGAACCCTTCACAGACTCTAGCTTTACCGTGTAATCCGTTCCATACGTAAATGCTGAACCATTAGTGTTGTACACCACAATATCACTGGGCGTAAACGTTGTCATATTACTTGCATCATTATGACGCAATGTAACACCTGCATCCAACGTATCCGTCATGACCAATTCAGTTGGCTTAGCAATTGAATCCGTTCCAATACGGTAAGTTGGTTGCATTACCCAATAATCATAATTGAAGTAAATGACATCACCAATCGTTTGCGTATTCTTCGTTGCCAAGTTGTTTCCGAACATATTACCGTACTGAATGTTCTTTTCTTCAGTAACCTTCGTAATTGCAGCGTTCACAGCCGTCTCACGAGCGGCAACATAATCAGCGTATGACTTATACTCTCCTGAATTAGGGTCGTATGCTGGGAATGATGCTCGAGCCTCCGTAATTGCCGCTTGGACATCTGCATTGCCATTGGCAGAATTCAATTGACCAACCGCATTATTGTAATTCATGGCATTTGGATCAGTCGTCTCCAATTGATCGTCTGTAACCATCTTACGAGGTGCTTCCAATTGCAATGGGTTAATAGATGCCAAAGTCATTGTTTGCCAAGTGTTACCCGTTCCAGTATACAAACGGAACGTGAATTGCTTTCCAGTAATTGGGTAACTCAACGCTCCAAAAGGGAACGTTGTGTCACCAATCTTGTCACGCCAGTTAGGAAAACTGTAATTATCATTCGTATAATTACCGTGACCTTGTGAGAACCACTTGCCGTTGCTATCTTGCTTCATAACTGTGCGACCTTGTGAGTCCTTTCCAGCTACGGCAGTGTCACGATCTGTCCTAGTTGGATTTGCACCAATTGAGCTAAGCTTATCAACAGACTCAGCATACGTTGATGAATTAATTTGGGTGCTTCCAGTTTCAGTCCAAAGGAATCCTCCTGAACCATCTCCGAAGTTGTTCAATGAGTCAAATGTCATCGACGCCCCAACTGCACTATCTACGTCAATCAAACGCGTAAACGTGCTACCAGACGCTGATGTCGTCACTTCATAGAATTGTAATTGGATATCAAGTGAGTCGATTCCTTGATATAACAAGCCTGAATACAAGTTATTTGGAATATCAATAAATCTTTGTTGTCCAATTTGATTGTGTTGTTGTGTAACTGGCACAATGTTTCCAATAGACATCGTTGCACCCATCGTCACACGATCACCATTCGCATTAATATACTCACCGACATTGTCATACACGATTGTAAACGCCGCACCAGACATTGCAGCAGTATCGCGGAATTCAATCATATATGATGATTCGTTTGCACTGCCACCTCCAGCTACCATTTCGTATTGTGAGTGGTAGTGAGAACGCACATACGTTGGATCCGGGTTAGGATTTCCCGCGTCAATCTTTCCTGCCGTCTCGTTGAACTTGGCATAAATATTTACACCGTAGTTATTATTAAAATATGTCTCTCCGTTTGTGTGATATGCATCATTCGCAATAGTACGGTTTGACCAAATTTGGAAGTTATTCGGATTTGTATTTCCATCTGTACCAGCAGTTGTTCGTGCCGCTGTGTCAATGTACACAGATTGAATGTCCGTATCTGGAACAACAGAATTTTGCAAACTGTTATTCAAAGTTACCGCTGGATCAGTTCCCGTTACCAATCCGTTAGGTGAATTGGGAATCGGTGCAACCTTAACTTCCTTACCGGCTGTCTTTTCTTCCTTAACTTCTGCTGTCTTTTCAGACTTCTTCTCTTCCTTAGCAACCGCTTCAGTCACTGTCTCAGATGATGATTCCTTAGCAATTTCAGCAACTTGCTCAAACGCCATCGTCAAATCGACTGAACGATTATCGGCTGGCAACAAGTTCTCACCGTTTTCTTCGTTATACAATCCCAATTCAGTAACCTGCAACGTAATGTCGTGCTTATCTTCATTAGAACTGATAGCTGTCAAAATCAAATGCGTTGATTGTGTCTTCAGAATGGCATCCACGATTCCTTCGCGCATGTCTAGCGGCTCGCCCAACTTGTCGCCATCCTTAACAGCAATCTCGGCATCGGTTAACCCAGCCTTTTCCAAATCAAGTTTGAACTTAACTGTCTGCTCACTGACAGACATATCTGATCGATCAAACTCCAAATCCCACGTGGTCTTTGCTTTGTCCTGTGATGTCTCTAGTTTGACATTCAGCAACTTGCTCTCATACACGTTCTGCGGTCCAGTGACCGCATGAATCGCGTCTCCCAAGGTACCCAGATTGGCGGCAAACGGCACAGCCAGAGCTGCCAAACCAATCAAAGCGCCTAACTTGCGGTGACGCTTCTTAATTGAAAAGCCTCCACTTTTTGTCATAGACGTACTCCCTAAATCTGTATTTTTTCTCTCATAAACAGTGTGGTCCATCCCACCTTCTGTTGGACTCTCTTAGAATACCGACAAAATGGTGCAACAGTTTGTAGGAGCCGTAACGACTTTTAGAAACGTTATGAAGAAACTTTGCCACTTGCCTTGAAGTTTGAATTTTCCATTACAGAATGACGTCAATTCACAAATTATTCATTTTTCTTGCACGTTTTGACCCTCATTTACTTTTTATAATGAATAAATGTAAGAGGGGCTAACGCAACTTCTCACCTAGAGAATACACAAAAGACGTCGACCGGCATAATTGCTAGTCGACGTCTTTTGTTCTATTGCTTATTCAAATACCATTTGGTTGTTGTACAACTCAGCGTAGAAGCCGCCTTGCGCCAACAATTCCGCGTGGCTACCGTGTTCGATAACGTTTCCGTCACGCAACACGACAATCTTATCGGCATTCAAAATCGTCTTCAAACGGTGGGCAATCACGAAACTTGTACGTCCCGCAATCACGTTATCCATCGCCTTTTGAATCTTAGCTTCCGTCACCGTATCAACGTTTGACGTTGCCTCGTCCAAGATCAACAAGTCAGGCGCCGTCAAAATCGTACGTGCGATTGACAACAATTGCTTTTGACCCGTTGAGAAGACTGAGTTTTCATCAGACACTTGGGTATCATAGCCATCTTCCAACGTCATGATGAAGTCGTGAATGTTAGCTTGCTTAGCCGCATCAATCATCTCTTCATCCGTTGCATCAGGCTTACCGAACGTGATGTTGTCACGAATCGTACCCGTGAACAAAACAGAGTCTTGCAATACGATACCAACGTTATCACGCAAAGACTTCAAGTCCATGTCGCGTACGTCAACGCCGTCAAACTTAACCGCACCATCCGTCACGTCATAGAAGCGGTTCAACAAGTTCATAACCGTCGTCTTACCTGAACCAGTTGGTCCAACCAAGGCCACCATTTGTCCCTTATCCACTTCAATGTTGATACCGTGCAAAATCTCGCGCTCAGAGTTGTAACCAAAGTGCACGTCATCCAACAAAATCTTGTCCTTAACGCCCGTGAACTTCACGCCGTCCTTAGGGTTGATTTCATCGTCTTGCGCGAACACTTCGTTCAAACGGTGCGCACCAGTCATGGCCAATTGCAACATGTTGTACGTTGACGTGATTTGCGTGATTGGTTGGTAGTACTGTTGTGAGAACGAAACGAACGTCACAATCAATCCCAAACCAGCCGCGCGTGAAGCCAAGTCACCGTTCAAAGCTTGCGTGGCACCGTAGAAGATTACGATAGCCAAGTTGAACAAGCCCATTCCTTGCATCAATGGGAACAACACACCAGACCAAGCTTGACCAAGCGTCGTTGCCTTACGCACCTTGTTGTTGTGCTCGATGAAGCCACGGATCGACTCTTCTTGCAATCCGTTGGTGATAATCACCTTTTCACCGTTGATTTGCTCGTTGATGTATCCGTTCAAGTGTCCCACTTCAGCTTGTTGAGCATCCACGTACTTCTTGGCTTGCACAATGATCAACGCAGCCAAGATAACCGCAACGGGTGTTGAGGCAATCGTCACCCACGCCATCTTAGGGCTTTCGTTAAACATCATCCAAACCACACCAATCAACATCGCAATTTGTGAGAACAATTGGAAAATGGCTTGGTTCATTGCATTAAAGATGTTATCCAAGTCAGACGTGAAACGTGACAAAATTTCACCGTCTTGGTGAGAATCAAAGTAACGTACCGTCATACGTTGCATCTTGCCAAACAAGCCCTTACGCATGTCATTAACTGAGTTAGATGACACGATAGCTTGAATGAAGGCATTGATGAACAAACCAGTTAGCATCAACAACACAAAACCGAAGAACAATAGCAAGGCATGGTGGAAGTCATGCAAACTTGCTTGGCTAGCCGTCATTGGGTTCAACTTCACCATCAAGTACTTTGACAATTCCGTAATTGAACGTCCCATGTAAACCGGCGCCTTAACTTGCGCCCACGTTGCGAAAATCGTGAACACGAGGATGGCAATCATCCCCATCCAGTAACGCTTGAAGTAGTGCGCAAAGAAACGAATTGATTCAGTAATATTCTTCATCTTTTATGCCTCCTGCGCCTTTTGTGTCTTGTAAATCTCTTGGTAGATAGGTGATGTCTCAACAAGGTCCTTGTGGGCACCTTCCGCAACCAATTCACCATCTTCCAAAACCAAAATACGGTCGGCGTTAATCACTGAAGAAATCTTTTCCGCAATGATAAAGGTCGTCGTATCTTGCAAATCATGATCAAGGGCTTCCTTAACCAACTTTTCTGACTTCGCGTCCAATGCAGACGTTGAATCATCCAAAATCAAAATCTTAGGGTCGCCAATCACACCACGGGCAATTGACAAACGTTGCTTTTGACCACCAGAGAAGTTTGATGAACGCTCTTCAACCACGTGTTCGTACGTGTCTTCATAACGCTCAACGAATTCAGCAGCTTGCGCGATTTGCGCCGCACGCTTCATATCAGCCTCTTCAGCATCCGCCTTACCTTGACGCAAGTTGTCAGAAATCTTTCCTGAGAACAACGTTGCACGTTGCAAAACGAATGACACCGTCTTACGCAATGATGATTCGTTGGCATCCTTCAAATCAACACCGCCAACCTTAACTGTTCCTTCGGTTGGGTCAAACAAACGTGGAATCAATTGCGCCATCGTTGACTTACCTGAACCAGTCGCCCCGACGATACCAATCATTTCACCAGGTTGCACCGCAAATGAGATGTGCTTCAACGTTGGCTTATCATCCCCAGGGTACGTGAATGACACATCGTCAAACTCAACCGCACCAGACAAGTCTTGTTCTGGTACATCCTTGTATTGCAAATCAGGTTCCGTATTCATAATTTCTTGAATACGACCCATCGAAACAAATCCACGGGCTGCAAAGGTCATCATCATTCCACCGATAATGATAGATTGCATGATGATCATCAAGTAATTCGTAAATCCAGTGATTTGAGCCAACATCTTTGGCTCAGAACCAACCATGTTTCCAACGAAGTAGATGGCCACAACCATCAAACCTTGGCCAATAAACATGAACGCAGGCACGATAATTGAGAACAAGTAACCAATTTGCAAGTTAACACCGTTCAATTCGTCAGAAACTTCATTGAAACGCTTTTGCTCATTGTCTTCTTGGTTAAATGACTTAACCACACGGACACCTTGCAAGTTTTCCTTAGCCTTGGCGTTAACGCGGTCGATCAAACCTTGAATCATACCGAAGCGCTTACCCATGTTTCCCATGACAACCGCTGACACAGCACCAACCAAGATGACCATCACGACGATAATCCACCACAAAGCGGGAATTGAGTGTACGGCCAAAATGAAACCACCGACAAACAAAATTGGCATACGCAACAATGGTTGTAGACCCATCATCAAAATACTTTGAATTTGCGTAATGTCGTTCGTCAAACGAACCACCAAGTTACCAACTGAGTATTGCTCGATGTTTCCAAATGAGAACGTTTGAATCTTGCGGTAAGCCGCTTCACGAACATCTGAGGCAATCCCTTGTGAGGCACGGGCCGCAAAAATCGTGTTAATAATTCCAGCAATCAACCCGATACCGGCAATCACCAATAGCTTCAACCCAATTTGGTTAACCTTGTCCATGTTATCGTCTGAGATAGCTTGAACGATGTTGGTTAGCAACGTTGGTTGTAGCAACATTGAAATCGCCATGATGGTCACCGTCAAAACGGCAATCGTCAAATCGAGTTTGTAACCCTTAAAGTAGGGCTTCAACAATCGCATAATTTTCCCTCCAAATTTCTTATTTATTTCTATTCGTCAATAGGCTATTTTAGCAGACTTGCAACCCCTTTTGTAAATTAAGTTTACAAAGAATTAACAAAAGAACCACACCCGAATAGTCCGGATGTGGTTCTAGAAATATTACTTAGCGAATAATGTGACAATCGCCAAAATGACTGACACACCAATCACAAGTGCTGAAATCGCAATGTGCAAACGACGGTGCATGTTCAAGACAGCAATGTATTCACGAATAAAGGCTGGAATGCGGTAGTAGAATGGCGTCTTACCACCACGACCTTGCGCTTCAATGCCAAATTCACGCGCTTGCAAACCAGCACGGAAGACGTGGTATTCACTCGTAAAGAATTCGAATGATGGTTCAACCACCCCCGTTTCCTTACTAATCAAATCACGTGAGAAACGCATGTTTTCACGTGTAGTACGACTTTGATCTTCCAAACGTGTTTGTTCGGCTGGATAACCAAACGTTTCAACCGCGTAATCACGCATGGCTTGCGCTTCGGAAACCTTTTCGTCGCCACCTTGCCCACCTGAGAACACGATGACTGGGTACTTGCCGTCCTTTTCGAAACGACGCTTACCCGCATCGGTTGCGGCTTGAATACGGTTAGCCAACAACTTACCAACCTTGTGGCCATCAATCAAGCCAGCACCCAAGACAACATAGTAGTCACTCTCACGCTTCTTCATGGCCCAACCATAAACGATTGATGACACGAAGAAAATCAAGAAGACGACCATGAAGTAAAGTGTCATGACACGAGCTGCGGTGAACAACGTATCCAGCCAAGCTGGTGCATTGTTCATGATGCCGTCAACAATGTTGAAGACAGCCATAGCCAAGAACAACAATGGCAACAACAAGTTAGCCAACGTGTGTGATTCCTTACGCCAGATTTGCCATGAGTAGTAAACAACCCCTAGGTCAATGACGATTGAGGCAATCACAAAGATGGCAATAATCATCAAGACAACCCCAGCCATCACAAGTAGGCTCGGACTACCGACGAAGCTGGCCAACAACATAATTGAAATCAACAAGAAGAACAAGAACACCAGTGTCCAAGTTCCAAGCCACATTGAACGTGGCTCATTTTCAACGTTTCGCCAAATCATGTAACCGGCGAGTACGGTAATTAAAACTGAAAGTAATGTAAGTGGGACCATTCGTGGGCTCCTTAATCAACAATATATTTTGCAAAACGCGCAGCTTGCACTGGCGTCAACGTCACATCCATCATCGTACCAGCTTCCACATAGTCGATGCTGTGTACAGATGCTTCTTCATTCAATTCATTCACCAATTGTCCTTGGTCGAACGGAATCAAAACCTTTACCTCTTGGTGATCCGCAAAGATGTGTTCGCGAATAACGTTCACCAACAGATCCAATGACGCATCGTCTTGCGCTGACAACGTCAACGTATCACCTTCACGGTCAGGGAATGATAGACCTTCAATCTTGTCGGCCTTGTTGTAAATCGTAATCATTGGAATATCACCAACGCCGATTTCCTTCAACGTACGAGCCGTCGTTGACATCATTTCCTTGTAGTTTTCATCCGCGTAGTCGACCACTTGTAGCAACAAGTCCGCTTGCGCAGCTTCGGCCAGCGTCGCACGGAAGGCTGCCACCAAACCGTGGGGCAACTTTGAAACGAATCCAACCGTATCAGACAACAAGAAACTTTGGTTATCAGGCAAGTTCAACTTGCGCACTGATGTCTCCAAAGTCGCAAACAACATGTCGGCTTGGAAAACTGTCTTTTCTTGGTTCTCACCAAATTGACGTACCAAACCGTTCATGAATGTTGACTTACCAGCGTTGGTATAACCAACCAAGGCCACATTCTTGATACTTTGCTTATCACGACGGGCACGACGCGTTTGATCGTCAGCTTCAACGTCCTTCAATTCAGCACGCAACAATGAAATTTGGTGCTCGATGTGACGACGGTTCATTTCCAACTTCGTTTCACCAGCACCACGGCTAGTAAAGCTACCACCGCCACCACCAGTTTGCTGGTCAAGACGCACGTTCATTGACGTACGCAAACGTGGGAGTTGGTATTGCAATTGCGCAATGGCAACTTGCAACTTCGCCACACGCGTCTTAGCACGTGATGCGAAAATGTCCAAAATCAACGCCGTACGATCCATAATGCCGGCACCCGTACCTGATTCCAAGTTACGGATTTGTGATGGTGACAACTCATCGTTCGTCACAACCATGTCAGCTTCGTAGTATTCAACGGCTTCCTTAAGTTCTTCAACCTTACCCTTACCAAAGTACGTGGCAGCGTTTGGACGTTCCAACTTTTGGGTCACCGTCCCAACCACTTCCATATAGTTTGCTTCAGCCAAGTTGGCCAACTCAATCATCTCGTAATCGAATTCGGCATTTTGCTTATCTAGTCCCGCAAGAACGACCTTGCGGATTGGATGCAAATCATTTTCTATCATAAATTATCTTTCCTACCAATTAGTTGTCGTATCGTTGTACGCCTTCAACTTCATGTCGTCATCTGAGACTTCCCAAACTGAAATTGAACCATTCAATGGCTTTTCCTTAGCCGTCTCATGTGAGTCGTACTTATAAACCAAGTTTCGAATCATTGTCCCGTGGGCCACCAACAAAACGTTTTGCCCATCGCGTGTGTTTTGACGCAAAATGTCCAACCCGTTTTCAGCGCGGGCCCAGAACGTGGCCGCATCTTCAGCGTCGTGCGTTGGATCAGCTTCCTTGAACGCGTCCATTACTTCGTCTTGCGTCAATTGCGCCATCAAGTCGCCGTATGACGTGATGTTTTCCAAGCCAATAATACCAGCAATTTGCTCGGCACTTGATGCACTAGGGAGTCCTTCGAAGAAACCGAAGAATTGCTCACGGAATTGTTGCAATTGCTCAGGCGTCTTCAAATCACCACTTTGCGTGTTACGTCCCAAAATAAATTCAGCTGTATGAATAGCACGTTGCAAGTCAGATGAGTAAGCCGCATCAAAGCGCACATTGCTCAAACGCTCGCCGGCCGCAAACCCGTCTGAAATACCCTTATCCGTCAAAGGTGCGTTTCCCCACCCTTGCATACGTTGATATTTATTGAAGTAAGTTTCCCCGTGACGTACTAGATACAAATTAAATGACATTGTTAACCTCTTTCTGGTTGTGCTTGTCCTCGATAATCAGGCATCGACAGCCTTCTAATTGTTACTATTGTACCATTTTTGTTACACTGACCGCAGGCATCAAGGAAATACTAATTATTTGAAATTACTTTACGAAAAAGTGTTGACTTTAGTGTGGGTTATCTGTATAGTTATGTATTGTTGTTAAGACAACAGATGATAATTTTGGCCCAATGGTCAAGTGGTTAAGACGTCGCGTTCTCAGCGCGGAATCCAGGGTTCGATTCCCTGTTGGGCTATTAAGCTCAGGCTTGCTAAATTTATCATCATGGCCCAATGGTCAAGTGGTTAAGACGTCGCGTTCTCAGCGCGGAATCCAGGGTTCGATTCCCTGTTGGGCTATCACTTAAGGCACGGAAGTCGTATGACTTCCGTGTTTTTTTATTCTTTCATACCAAATAAAGCAGCGACCAGATAACTGATCGCTGCTTTTTCATTGTCTATCTTAAACTTCGCGATGCTTAAACAGCATCAACGCGACGCCGTACAGGACACCACTATAAATAATCGTTACCAGCCCAACTAAGAACCCATTCATCTGATACTCAGCCATCACACCCGGCAACCCCGCCATCGCACTCACGTAAAAAGCACCTAGTGGCGAATAATCAAGTGGCAAAATACCATGCCCAACAACCACTGCCCCAATTACTTGGAGTAGCAAAATCATCAGAATACCAATGACCACCACTAACAAATCATTGCGAATAAGGTTGGCGACTACAAACATCACGCTCACAAACAAAATTGAACTGATGACGCTACCGAATAAGTAGCCAGCAAAGCTACTTAGGTCAACCAACCAGGCGTGTCCGAACAACAATGATATCATCACCATCGTGATAAACAGCGCCGCTTGCAATAGCACAAACGCTACCGCTACCGTCACTAACTTCGCCATGAAGATTTGCTGGCGCGTAAAGCGTTGCGCAAACAACATTTTCATCGTGCCAAACGTAAACTCAGACGTAATCACGCGACCCGCGACCCCAAGTAACATCAAATCAGTCACCAACGCCAACGTCCCTGTGAATTCTTGATTCACGAGCAATTTGACCGTTTCAGAATGATCCAACGCATTCGCGAGGGCCAACAATAAACCAAGTCCGAATATTGTCAGCGGCATCACCCAGGTCGATGTCTTTTTGAAAAACTTCTGCAATTCCAACTTAATCAACATCAGCAACCCCTTGTTGCTTACGGCGCGCAATCACATCCGCAAACATCTCTTCTAAGTCTGGATCCACCTTACCGTCAGCGGCCGTCAAAATTTCATCACGCGAAATGACTTCACCACGATCAATAAAGATATAATCGTCAACCAAACCTTCTAAATCACGGACGGTGTGCGATGAAACCAAAATCGTTTTGCCAGCATCACGCCACTCACGCAAAACAGACTTAACTTCGGCAACGCTAACCGGATCCATCCCATTCAACGGTTCATCAAGCAACAAGAGGTCTGGATCATTAACCATCGCTAACGCCACCCCAACGCGTTGCTTCATCCCCCACGCATAGGTCTTCACTTTTTTATTAATAAACTCAGCTAAACCAAGCTGCGTCACAATCTCACTAATTTTGTCGTCAGGTGTCCCCGCGACGTCCGCATACAACTTCAAGTTATCCCAACCTGTCATGTATGAATAAAGACCAGGATTCTCAATCAATGCGCCAACCTTAACCAGCGCCTGTCGTTGTTGCATCGTGACCGTTTCACCAGCCACCTGCACTTCGCCAACATCCGGCGCCGTTACGCCAGTAACCACCTTCATTGTCGTTGACTTACCAGCGCCATTCGGACCAACCAAACCAATGATTGTGCCACGCGTTACAGCAAAAGATACATCACGCAACGCCCGCACACGGCCGAACGACTTATTAATATTCGAAACCTGCAAAATCGGCGTTTCCATGTTGCATCTCCTCCTATCCACAGTTATTAATCATACAACTGACTCAAATGCCTTGCAAAGGAATTGTCATATTCTGGTCAAGATTGTAATCTGACAGGCACCCCAATTTTCGATACAATGGAATTAAACAGAAAAGAAGGATAGGTGCCTGAAATGAAGTTCATCTCATGGAATATTGATAGCGTTAACGCGGCCGTTGAACACAAATCAGCGCGTGGCGAAATGACTTGGCAAGTGTTGCAAGATATCGCCGCTGAGCAACCGGACGTACTTGCAATCCAAGAAACAAAGTTGAAGCCAACTGGTTTAACAAAGAAGCAGGCGGCTGCGTTGGATGAACTTTTCCCAGGCTACCACCGCTACCTACGTATGAGCACAGGTCGCTCAGGTTATTCTGGAACGATGATGCTTTCAAAGTCGGAGCCAATTGCCGTTGAGATGCCTGAAATTGGCGCTCCTGGCGACATGGACATCGAAGGACGTATTATCACCCTCGAGTTCCCTAACGTATACGTATCAACGGTTTATACGCCAAATTCAGGTAGTGAGTTGGCCCGTCTTGATGAACGCCAAGCTTGGGATGATGCCTACCGTGCATACGTTTCAGCTTTGGACGCCAAGAAGCCGGTTATCTTCTCTGGTGACTTCAACGTCGCCCACCAAGAAATCGACTTGAAGAACCATAAGACGAACCACAAGAGTGCCGGCTTTACTGATGAAGAACGGTCGAAGTTCAGCGCCTTGTTGGATGCCGGCTTCACTGATGTCTTCCGTCACTTAAACCCTGACCTCGCCGGCGTTTACACGTGGTGGGCTCAGATTTCGAAGACGTCAAAGATCAACAATTCTGGTTGGCGTATTGATTACTACCTCACATCAACTCGTTTGAACGAGCAATTGGCTAACTTCAGCGTCATCGACACCGGTGCGCGCCAAGACCACGCCCCAATCAAGTTGGAAATGACCGACGATTTTGAACTATAAGCAAATACCGCACCTGAATTTATTTTCAGGTGCGGTATTTTTTACTCATTATCAATCAATGTTGGCGTTAGAACTTCTACATAACCGCGCAACGTACCATCCGGATTAGCATAAACCGAAAAACCAACTTCAATTGGCCCCGCCGAATTATGCGTTTGCTCCGTCATCAAGCCAATCTTGTGTGAGGCGCCTTGTTGCGCAGCAGTCGTATTGTCGTACCCTGCCGGTTGGCCATCATCACCAAATTGCTTCACCAAATCAGCCGCCAACAACTTCAACTGCTTTTCGCTCGTCAAATCAGCTAGCGTCCAAACGTTACTTGAAGAGCCCGGCACGTTGCCAAAGGTCAAATTATCCTTCTGATCAACATCGGCACCGTAATCAACGTCCGTAATGTGCTGAATCGTTGACCCATCACCATTCGTTTCCTCAGAACCTTGGTTGTAGTACTTCAACTTGCCATCCGTCATCTTAAACGTTGGTAACGTCTGGAACAAATTATTGAAATTGCCGTGTGGGTCAGTCGCAAAATCACTCGGATTCTCCAACGCCCAACGACTTTCTTGCTTTGCCAAATTCAGCGCCACTGAAGATGCCGATACCTGACTCACATCATAATGCGCACGATAGCTATTCAATGCATCCAGCGCATAGTCTTGTAGTGAATCCAACGTCCGGTCTGACAATACTTGTCCTGGTTGGTTACCCGCCAAATCAGATTGCTCGCTATGAACCGAAGATGACCCCGGTGCGCGATCCAACTTGTACGTAATAGTTTGTGACTTCTTAACCGTCAATGTATCGCCACGCGACATGCGATAGCCGTCTTGTGAAAATGACGGAATAATCAACTTTGCCCCATAGGTTGCATCATAAGTTTTCGTTGCCACGACATCATTGTTATCTGCGTCTACATAGCGCAACGTGACCGAATATGTTTCAGGGACATATTTAAATGTAATTAACGTATGACTCTTGATGGTCTGCGTAACTGATGCGGGTGTTGTATAACCCGGAATATCAATCGGCACCAAGGTTTGCTGCTCACCAGGACGAATACTTGCATTACCCTGCGGTGCAATTTCTTTCCCAGTACGCACATCGACATACTTGATCACGACACCACTTTGATTGATGCCGCTTGTAAAGCCACTAACGATTCCGTCTTTTCCATCAACAGCGAGTCCCCCCAACGCCAATGATAGTCCGACCAATCCGGCCACTTGCCACTTTTTCAAATCCTTCACCTATACTCTCTCGGGTGTGGGTTTGCCACTGTTTTTCGTTAACGCAAAGTATACAGATTCGCGTTAAGCCCCTGCAACAAAAATGCCCCGGAATTTTCGTCCGAGGCATTGTTTACTATCGCCAACCGTAACTACCGAAGTCGGTAATTAAATCAGAATATGGTCCAAAGCAAGTTTCTTCATAGCCCTTAAAAGGCTTCTCTGGCACATCTTTCCCCAAAGACTTCTTTGTTTGCGTGACCGCAATTCTTTCTTCATGTTGCATCGCCAAGCCCCTCCTTTTCGACATCTCTATTTTATCAAATACTGTTGTTGATTGTTTGTTGGAACCATCTAAATAAAAGCACCCACAAACCATGGCTGTAGTTTGTGGGTGCTATAGATATTGAGTTGTGAGGCGTTAACCTAGATTAGAATTGGTCTGACAACAAAGTGCGGATCTCTTCCAAACGTGGTTGACGTGGGTTACCTGGCGTCGTTTGGTCGTTGTATACCAAGTCAGGCAAAGTCTCCAAAGCCTTGTCAAAGTCAGCCTTTGATACACCGTTTGCTGACAAAGTTGGAACAACTTCTACACCAGCGAACAATTGGTCAATCTTAGCCAACAATGCTTCAACCAATTCGGCATCGTTCTTTCCTTGCAAACCAAGGTAGCGAGCGATATCAGCGTAATCCTTTTGTGCCGTGTAAGTCTCGTAACGTGGGAATGGCGTACGCTTTACGTTTCCAGTAACCGCGTTGAACTTGATAACGTGCTTCATGGCGATTGAGATAGCCAATCCGTGAGGCAAGCCGAAGGCACCACCAGTCTTGTGAGCCAAGGCGTGGTTAATTCCCAAGAAGGCGTTGGCAAATGACATACCTGCCAAAGTTGAAGCGTAGTGCATCTTTGAACGTGCTTCTTGACCTTCCTTAGTTGGGTTAGCTGGGTCGTACTTGTATGACGTCTCCAAGTTATCGAAGATCAACTTGATAGCTTGCAAAGCCCATGGACGAGTGAATTCTGAGGCCATAACTGAAACATATGACTCCAAGGCGTGTGACAAAGCGTCCAAACCTGAGAAGGCAACCGTGCGCTTTGGCACCGTCATAACGAACTCTGGGTCCACGATGGCAACTTGTGGCGTCAACTCGTAGTCAGCCAATGGGTACTTAACGTGCGTCTCATCGTCAGTAATAACGGCGAATGGCGTTACTTCTGAACCAGTTCCTGACGTCGTTGGGATAGCAACCATTTGCGTCAAGTGTTGGTGATCGAACTTCACGATACGCTTACGGATATCCATGAACTTTTGTGCCAACTCGCCGAACAATTCCTTCAAGGCAGCATCGTCGTTCAAGATTCCTTCGTGACCCTCTTCTGCAGAGTACTCGTACAAGAAGCGAGCAATCTTACCAGCGTCAAGAGCTGAACCACCACCAATCAAGACAACAGTGTCTGGTTGGAATTCTGACATTTGACGGGCAATTTCGATAGCTTGACCGATCGTTGGGTCAGGTTGTACTGAACCGTAGATTGACGTCTTCACTTGGTCTTGGCGCAAAGCAAATTGGTCCAAAATCTTGTCTACGAAGCCGAACTTAACCATTCCTGGGTCGGCAACGATGAAGGCGCGATCAATGTTTGGCAATTCTTGCAAGTACGTGATTGCGTTTGACTCGTAGTAGATGTCCTTTGGCAAACGTACCCATTGTGGGCGGTTACGACGACGTGCAACCGTCTTGATGTTAAGCAAATCGTAAGTTGACAAGTTGTGTGACAATGAATTCTTCCCCCATGATCCAGTTCCAAGCGTCAATGATGGGCGCATTGCGTCAGTGTAGATATCTCCAACACCACCGATTGAGTCTGGTTGGTTAACCAAGATACGTGATGCTTCAATCTTGTCGGCGTATTCCTTAACGAATGGATCGTCTTGTGCACCGATTTGGATAGCAGCGTTGTGTCCTGCACCTTGGTAGTTCAACAAAGCGCGTACGATTTCGATAGCGTCTTCGCGGTCAGCAGCCTTGTAAACTGACAACAATGGGCTCAACTTTTCTGATGACAAAGCTTCACCGATGTTCTTCTTGTCCAATTCGAACAACAAAACATCCTTGTCTTCTGGCAACTTCAAACCTGCTTGCTCGGCAATCCACTTACCTGACATTCCGGCAACTGGTCCGTTAACACCGAAGCCTTCTGCGTTTGGCTTGAAGACGAAGTTAGCAACCTTCTCGTAGTCCTTCTTTGGCGTCAAGTATGCACCTTGTTCTTGCAACTTGCGCATAACTTCATCGTATACAGGAGCTTCGATAACCAATGAGTTTTCAGTGGCACAGATCATACCGTTGTCAAAACGCTTTGACAAAAGCAAGTCTTCAACAGCGCGGTCGATGTTAGCAGTTGCATCAACGAATACGGCACCGTTACCAGCTCCAACACCCATTGATGGGTTTCCTGACTTCAAAGCGGCGTTAACCATTGAAGGTCCACCAGTAGCCAAGATTGAAGCAATCTTTGGGTTTTGAATCAAAGTCGTCGTTCCATCTAGTGATGGCTTCTCGATCCATTGGATGAAGTTCTTAGGAGCACCAGCGGCAACGGCTGCATCGTAAACGATCTTAGCAGCGTGTGCTGATGACTTTTGAGCTTGTGGGTGGAAGGCGAAGACAATCGTGTTACGCGTCTTAGCAGCCAACATTGACTTGAAAATAGTCGTTGAAGTTGGGTTAGTCGTAGGCACGATACCAGCCAAGATTCCAAGTGGGGCTGCCAATTCAACCTTACCAGTTACGCGATCTTCTGAGATAACGCCAACCGTCTTGTCGTTCTTGATAGCGTTGTAAACAGATTCTGATGCGAAGCGGTTCTTCGTATCCTTATCTTCAACAACACCACGACCAGTTTCATCGTGAGCTTCGTGGGCCAACAACAATGAGTTTTCTGATCCAGCCAATGCCATCGCAGCAACGATCTTATCAACTTGTTCTTGCGTGTACGTTGAGAATTCCTTCAACGCAACTTCAGACTTGTCAACCAATTCTGAAGTCATCTTCTTAGCAGCTTCGAAACGTGCTGCCTTTTCTTCTTCCGTTAGTACCTTCTTCTTAGGTGCATCAGCCATGATTATAACCTCTCAAATATCTTTCAAAAAATTCGTTTGCTCATTTATTAACATACTTAGTATATCATTTCACAAAATGTTGTCAACACCATTTGCCAAAATCGATTATTTTTACCAAACATATGCGTCATACCAACCTTTCGCGTCTCTTTTTTCTACAAGTGAATAATATCACATAAGGCTAATATCGTGCAACCATTTGTTTTATTTTCATGAAAATAAGTGATTTAAAGCTGAAAATGTATGCGTTTTCCTATTTTTAAGTAAGCTAACGAAAGGTTTGTGAACCGCGTAACTAACGGATTTGTACCAATATATACTAATAAAGAGAAATTTACCGGAGTAAACTTCTCTTTCTCGATTATTAATGCTCATCCAACGCTAGAAATAGATTACCAAGCGTTTATGAACGAAACTTTTAAGCTTTTCGACTAATTATTGCGAGTGTTTGATAAGGTTCTAATCGTTGTACACCAGCAACCGCGACATCGTCATAGTTCGAAATCAGGACATCCCCCGTCACAAAACATTCTGGGATCGAAATCTTAGTTACTTCATTACTAAAGTTGTTCAGCACTAGCAATTGCATGCCATCAAGATGCCGAATGTAGGCGTACACCTGATTATGTTCTGGTATCCAAGGTTCATAATCCCCTTCTGCAATCACGGGTTCCGTCTTACGCAACGTGATGAGCTGCTGATAGAAGGAACGAATACCACCGTTCAACATTTCATCGGCGACGTTGATGTCTTTATAATGCGTGCCGACTTTTAGCCACGGTGTCCCCGTCGTAAAGCCGGCGTTGTCGCTGTCATCCCATTGCATTGGGGTACGTGAATTATCACGTGACTTCTTAGCAACTATCGCAAATGCTTCTTGGGTCGACTTACCTTGTGCTTGCAACATTTCATATGCATGCCAGCTTTCAACATCGACATAATCATTCATGCTATCGAAATCCGGGTCCACCATACCGATTTCTTCACCCATATAGATATAAGGTGTGCCACGATTCAAATGAATGCTGGCCGCCAACATCTTGGCACCGACTTCGCGGTAGGCATCCCCATCAATGAAACGGTTCAATGCCCACGGTTGATCGTGATTATTCCAGAACCACGCATTCCAACCACCACCTTGCGACATCCCCGCATTCCATTCATGCAACAAATCACGCAACTGCTTGAAGTCGGCTGGTGCATCCGTCCACTTTTGCCCTGCTTCATAATCCACCTTCAAATGCTGGAAGTTAAACGTCATCGATAATTCATGGCGATCAGGTCGCGTGTACATAATGCAGTTTTCGACAGTCGTTGAACTCATCTCACCAACTGTCATGATGCCATCACGTTTTCCAAAGGTTGCAGCATTTAGCTCTTGCAAGTAATCATGCACCACCGGCGTATCAGTGTACTCAGCCTTCCCCTCATTCACGTCGTTATCACGCAACAACTCATCTTTACCAATCACATTAATCACATCAAAGCGTAAGCCAACCGCACCTTTATCCAACCAGAAATTCACCACATCTTGCAGTTCACGACGTACGGCTGGATTGCGCCAATTCAAATCAGCTTGCGTTTCATCATATAGATGCAAGTAGTACTTGCCGGTGTCTCCGAACGGTGCCCAAGCACTGCCACCGAATTTAGACGGCCAATTATTCGGCGTATCACGCAGAATGAAATAATCTTGATAGGTTTCGTCACCGGCCAATGCCTTTTGGAACCACTCGTGTTCGGTCGACACGTGGTTAAGAACCATATCTAACATTAATCCCATGTCATATTCTCGGGCGACCGCAACCAGTTGCTCAAAGTCAGCCATCGTTCCAAACCGTGGATCAACCGCCGTATAGTCAGAAATATCATAACCATTATCACGCTGCGGTGAAGGATAGAACGGATTCAACCAAATGACATCAACCCCCAAATCAGCTAGATAGGGCACCTTTTCAATAATGCCGGGCAAATCACCAACGCCATCGCCATTCGAATCATTGAATGACTTGGGATAAATTTGATACACCACTTTATCGTGAAAACTCATCACTATGCCCCCTGCGCTGTCTTAAAGACATTCTTCTTTTCAGTAGTCTTGGCAACTTCGGTATCACTATCCTTGAAGCCCCAGAAGTAAACACACAAGAATGACACCGCGATTGTCGCTGCACTACCAGCCCAAAAGGCCCAGAAACTCATATCGATTCCCGTCTTCGGATTGATAAATGATGGGAACCCAATCAAAGATCCAGTGAATCCCCACATATCAATCTTCATCAAGCCAGCAATGAAGCCACCCACGGCACCACCGATATTGGCCATCCAAAAGACGCGACCGTACTTCAAATTAATACCGTACACAGCTGGCTCGGTAACACCAGCGAAACCAGACAAGGCGCCGGCCAAACCAAGACCCTTTATGTTAGCTTGCTTTGACTTAACGAATACTGCTAATGCACCAGCTGCTTGCGCAATCATTGAGAAGTTAATCAACCCGTTCAATACCGAGTGTCCCGTCGTCGCCAAATCGTTTGAAAGTAGCGGAATGACCATCCAGTGTAAGCCGAAGATTACCAAGCACTGGTACAACCCGCCGATAATCAAACCTGCAACCGCTTCGTTTGCTGTCACCAACAAGTGAATCAACCAAGCCATTCCGGCTGAAATCAATGAAATCACCGGTCCCATCACACACAGGATAACGGCCGTGACAATGAATACCGTGAACAATGGCTGGAAAATTGAACGCAACGACACTGGTAATACCTTCTTAAACCAGTTGCCGACTGGTCGTGCGAGCCATGCCCCAAAAATGATTGGGAAAATTGAATACGTATATTGTGGAATGTGAATTGGCAGTCCGAAGAAATCGGCATTCAAAGGTACCCCGAACAATTCGTTCATCCCCTTCGTTGGTGCGCTCCACAATTCAGCAATCGTTGGGTGAACCAATACACCCGCAATCGCTGCCACTGTGATTGGATCCGACTTCAATTGTTTTGCAGCTGAGAATCCAACCAAGATTGGCAAGAAGTAGAACGCCGCATCACCCATCGCGTTGATGATGGTGTATGTCGCTGAATCCGTATCAATCAAATGGAAGTTAAACGTGAACAACGTTAGGAACCCTTTCAGAATTCCTGACGCTGCCAACAAGCCAATCACCGGCATCATTGACCCAGTAATCGTCGCAATCAGCAACTTAAAGCCATGTGACACCCAACCCAGCATTGTCGTTGGCTTCGGTGCTTGTGTTGTCGTTGTTTCTTCCACGTCCGTTTGACCCAAAATTTTGGTCACTTCATCGTAGACATCAGCGACCTCTTGCCCAATAACTACTTGATATTGGCCGAGTTGTTCGTTGTAAACCGCTCCAGCCACGCCTGGCATCTCACGAATCGCTTCTGAGTCCGCTTTGGTTTCGTCCTTCAGGTAAAAACGCAAACGCGTAATACAATGAATCACCTTGTTGACGTTTTCCGGCCCACCAACAGCTGTCACAATATCATTCGCTAACGGTCGATAATCTTTCGCCATAACCTCGTCCCCCTACTTAGCCTTTGCCGTAGCGATTTCTTCACCAGCATTTGTTGCAGCATCTTCCTGAAAAATCATCGTCATCGATGACAACTTATCAGCCGTATTTGTAATCAGGATCATCGTCGTCTTTGGCAACCCGGCCTCATCAACCTGCGCCCAATCGGCCGTAGCAATGACATCGCCGGCCTCCACAATATCACCAACCGACACCGTAATCTTGAACGGCGCCCCATCTAGCGAAACCGTATCAATTCCCATATGCAATAAAATCTCTAACCCGTCAGCACGCTTAAACCCAACCGCGTGTCCTTGCACCATTGTCACTTCCCCACTGACCGGTGCAACGATTTCATTTCCAGTCGGTTCGACCGCAAAGCCATCGCCCATCATGCCACCAGCAAAAACTGGATCAGAAACATCTTCTAACTCAATTACTTGACCCATAACCGGGTTGTATAGTCGTTGATCCAACACTGCTGTTTTCTTCTTCCCAAATCCAAACATCATTTAATCCCCCGTACTTATAGTTAGTCATCACTCGACAATTTCATTATATTGAAACCGCTTACAAATTACCTAAATCTTTCGACGGATTTTTTGCCGTTTTTAAAATCTCCTTAACAAAGCCCGCCTAGGTTGGGCTTTTGGGCAAATTAAAAACCGAATTCAACCTGCCATGTGGCAAATGAATTCGGTTTGTTATATACTGAAATCGTGGCGGAGCACCGCAAAGTCACACTTTATTGATGATAAAGATTAGACCACGGCTACCGGCGAAAGTTTCCGTGGTTTTTCACTGCACAAACAGCCCTCGTATCGGCATTGCCGACGCGAGGGCTGTTTTCTGTTTATATCTATTGTTTCTTCGGCAACTTGAATGTCTTCGCCGCCTTCATGATGATACCCGTGATATCACCCGGTGTAACCTTTTCACCTGACTCTAGTTCATTCACAATGGCCCAGCCGATTGCTTCGGTCAATCCAACCGCGGTCGCCATTGAGATTGCTGCACCGGTTGTCGTCCCAATACCAGGGATAAACTTCAATGCATTCCCCACGACACCACGGCCGAATGATGTCGCGGCGACTGCCCAGACGGCACCGCGTACGGCACCTTCCATCACCTTTTGATTATATGCCTTGAATAAAGACGTAATCATCGTGACTTGAATCGGTACAAGCAACGTCGCGTCCGTGAACGGAATTGGTGACAAGGCCACCGCACCGGCTGCGCCTGATGCTGAGTGAATAATGTTTTTTGCTTTTTCATTTGGTGTCATAATTCCACCTCCATACGGTTATTATACCTAATCACAATAAATTAAAAACCGAATTCGACCTGCCAATCTGGCAAAGTCGAATTCGGTTTTTTCATATCATTACCAGATCATCACGCGGTCTTCTGGTGCGCGGTACATCTTATCAGATGGTTGCACATCAAATGTCGTGTAGAAGTCATCGAAGTTAGAAACCGTCACGTTAACACGGAACTTAGCCGGTCCGTGGACGTCTGAGGCAGCCAACAATTGCATGATTTCTGGGCGAGCCTTTTGACGCCAGATAGTTGCCCAGCTCTCGAAGAAGTCCTTCGCCGAGAAATCATCATCGCGCTTTGCGGCAGCCAAAGCAGCAGCCACACCACCCAAGTCAGCGACGTTTTCAGAAACCGTCAACTTACCATTAACCTTGGCACCGTATGAATCCAAGCCGTCGAACTCATCAACAACCTTTTGCGTACGCTCCTTGAAGGCTTCGTAGTCTTCTTCCGTCCACCAGTCGTTCAAGCTACCATTTTCATCGAATGACGCACCGTTCGTGTCAAAGGCGTGTGAAATTTCGTGCGCGATAACTGCACCAATACCACCGTAGTTCGCTGATGAAGATTGGTCCAAGCTGTAGAATGGCGCTTGCAAAATAGCCGCTGGGAATACAATTTGGTTTTGTTGTGGATCGTAGTATGCATTCACCATGTGAGCCGGCATGTGCCACTCCCCACGGTCAACCGGTTGATTCCACTTTGACCATTGATAAGCCACCGCTTGGGCACGGAACTTTTCAGCCGTTTCAAACAAATCAGCCCCATCGTCCACAATCTTGTCCTTGTATCGGTCAGGCAACTTTTCTGGATAACCGATGTGTGGCACAATCGCATCCAACTTCACCACAGCCTTATCGCGCGTAGCTTGTTGTAGCCAGTCAGCTGATTGCAAACGTTGCTTGTAGACATCAATCATCGTCGCAACCTTTTGCTCAACGTCTTGCTTAGCAGCTTCAGAGAACTTCTCACCGGCATACCACAAACCAAGCGCTTGCGTGTATGGCCCAGCAGCCAAGTAGTAGGCTGCCTTTTGCTTGTTCAACGCTTCGGGTGTTCCTGACAACGCACGGCCGTAAGCACCACCCAAGACACGAATCTCGTCTGATAGGTAGCTTGTAAAGGCGTTCGCGATACCAACAATCAACGTTGCTTGCAACAATGGCCAAGCTTCTTCAGAGAAGAATTGATCTGATGCAGCCCAGAAACGCTCTTCTGGCACAACAATCATATCTGGCGTCTGACCAGTCATCGCTTGTAGCACATCGTCCATTGGCAATTGCGTCAACGCCGTGAAGTCGGCCCACTTGTATGGGTGGTACAACTTAGCGTACTCAGCAGACTCTTCTTGGCTCAAGACAACCTTGGCAATACGGGCGTCATAGGCAATGTACTTATCCAACAAATCTTTGATTTCATCAGCTGAGAAACCAAACTTTGGCAACAAGTCTTCTTGCGCAGCACGCCACTTTGCCAACAATTCCTTACCTTGTTCGTGATCTTCGGCATAGTACGTCGTATCTGGCAAAATCGTGCCCAACGCATCGGCCCACAAGACATTCGTACGCGCATCCTTGAAGTCAGGTGCAATGCCAACTGGGAAGGCATTTGGCAAACCTTCCTTTTCCAACTCAACGATGTGGTTCTTAAAGTCCGCAAATGATTCAAACGCTTGGTAGCGCGCAATCAATGGCTTAACCGGCTCCGTGCCCAGCGCATCACGAGTCTCCCAATCTGACGTCAAACGGTGGAACTTAATGAAGTTAGTCAAGATGTCGTCAGTTGGCGCATCCTTGCCTTCCATCCAAGCATCAGTCGTTTCCAACATCATCTCTTCAATTTCGTCAGCCAAATCGCTGAAGCCACCCGTACGTGACTTATCCGCAGGAATCACAGCTTGCGCTTCCCATTCCTCGTTGATTGCATCATAGAAATCATCTTGTACTCGTGTTGCCATGTGCATTACCTCGTTCTTATTATTTCTCACTATTCTAACACTGAACCATGAAATAAGCCCGAAGGATATGCGGATGTTATCGTGCGAAATACATTTGAACGAGCACCGGGATGATTGTTATAACAATCATTTCAACCGCCAACATAATCCATATCTTTATTAATAGCCTATCAATATGTTTGCTGATCATTTCGCCAATATTCTTTTTTAACTCAGCAAGTTCAGCATCCTTATTTAACCTGATTACCTCACGTTCCAATCGCTCAAACTCCTGCTTCGTCACATATTGATCCATAGTTACCTCCCGGAACAGTAAACACTGTCACATTTCTCCCCTAAACGACAAAAGGAGCACCGCAGCTGCGGTACTCCAATCAGTAATTTCAGAATAACATATCTAATTTTTAGTAGCAATGAAACTACTTGCCAGCCAAGGCCATCTTGGCTTGCTTGATGCGGATGATCTTACGAATCAAGACACCGATAATCGTGGCCACAACGACCATCAAACCAGCGAACCACAAGAACTCTGAACGTAACGTTCCTGATGGCAACGTATCACCTGGTACTTGCTTACCAGTCACCAACAAACGGTGTGAGTTAACACCAACTGGCGTACAACTGACCAACGTCACCAAATTTTCCTTCGGGTTCAACTTAAAGGCATTTTGCATCTTGTCGGGCTTCATCACACGAATCTCGACAACCTTATACGTCATCGTCTTACTACCCAGTGCTTCGATGTAGAACTTGTCGCCCTTCTTCATCTTACCCAAGTCCGTGAACAACTTTGAGGTTGGCAAACCTGAGTGCGCCATGATGGCCGTGTGCAAGCCTTCCTTGTTGGCTTGTGGCAAAGACGTACCTGGCACAATACCAGCACCCGTACGCAACACCTTTTCCTTCACGGAATTGTAGATTGGCAAACGCAGTCCACCGATTTCAGGAATCGACAAGACGCCCAATGGCTTACCAGCAATCTTCGTCAAAGAAGAGTTCTTTCCCGTCTCCAAATCCTTCTTTTGGTTCAGCTCAATCATCGCCTTCACCACATCCGGATCCGTATTGCCATTTGTGCTTTGCGCCTTCTTCTTAATCTCTTCGTTACGCTTGTCAGCTTCAGCTTGCAACTTCGCCTTTTCATTGGCGTTCATTTGCGCAGCTGTTGAGCGATAGTTGTTAACAACACCTGATTGGTGAGTCGCTTCATACGCTTGCGTCACAATCGGGTATGAGAAGATGCTCAATCCCACAATAAATAGAATCCAGGTAGACCAACTGGCCCCGGCCATAAACTTCTTTTTCTTCTTTGCCATTCTTTTCTCCCCCGAGTTAATAGCTAAATATGTACCCCGCCGATCACCCGGCGAGCAAACTAATCAAATTAGTCATTGTTTTGTGCACGACGCTTCTTAATCAAAGCAATCAAACCTGCTAATCCAAGCAACGTCAACAAACCACCAAGGGCCGTTGCCGTGTATGGCAAGATTCCACCAGCGTGCGTTGGCGTATCATTGATTTGTGGCGTTACTGGTTGAGCTGGTTGCTCGCGGTAGTTAGCCACCGTGATATCATCAGCCGTTGCAGCACCGTTGATCTTACCCGATTGTGTGTTTGACAACGTGAAGTAGTGTGGCTCCGTCATCAACTTGTAGCCTGATGGTGCTTCACGCTCAATCAATTGGTAATCACCGCCGGCCAAACCACAGTATTGCAAGTATCCGTCAGGACCTGAATAGTGAGTCGTAGCGTTGTCTTCACGAACCGTCCACAAGATGTCTCCCATCGGATCAGATGCGTTTGAGTGCATTGAAGCCATCGGCTCACCAGTCTTCACATCTTCGTGCATGAAGTATACCCAGCGTGTCTTGCCGGCCTTCACATCATCACGCAGTTGTTGGACATCTTGTTCTGAGGCCGTACGCTTCATGTTAGGGAAACGCTTCGCCGTATACATTTCAGCGATGATTTCATCAATGTTATTTGATGTCACCTTAACACCCAAATCGAAGCCGGCGCCGGCCAAACCGTTGGTAATGTTACCATTGGCGTCAGTCTTGACGTCGCCATCAGTCTTGATGATTTCCCATCCAGCCATGAACGTGTGCGTCTTATCGTCGTCTGATCCGCCGTCGTACTTCGTGTTGTAATCCAAATCAATCTTGTTGACCAAGTGATCGGCTTGCAACGCCGTGTTACCAGCTGAGTTAATCTTCCAGCTCAAGTTCCATGAACCGTCATCAGCACCTTCGGCCAACAACTTTTCGATCAAAGCGCCCATCGCTTGACGACCTGAAGCCGTCATATCCAACACGATTTCACCATTTTCAACTGGCTTCGTCCAGTCAACGACACGGGCTGGGTTAGCTGAATCACCTTGTCCAACGAATGTGTACGTACTCTCATGTCCGAACAAGTTGAATGCTGATGAATCAAAGCCATCGGCCAAGCCAGTTACCTTTGGTGCCGTTGCAGCATCGTAAGCAATCGTCTTACCGTTCAACGTTGAACCGTTTTGATCAGTCGTGAAGCCAAGACCTTGTCCCGTCACACCTTCGTCAATCAATGACTTGTCAGTTGCGTGGTTCACTGGGTACAAACCGTTGACCACTTGTGACAATGGCACTGACTTCTGCTCGCCATTTTGCGTGTACGTCAATGCCAAATCCATTGACATCCAGTTCACTTGATATGGCATTTCATCAGTCAGCTTGTAGCTCGTGTAGTCGGCAATGTTCTTGTTCAATTCAGACGTGATATCCCAAGTAAACTTTTGTCCACGAGCGATACCTTCCTTGTCATCACCAGTGCCCTTTTCATTGGCACCGAATGTTTGGTTATCAACCGTAATCGCCTTGTCGACTTGCAACTCATCGTAGTTGACCAACTTCGCAGCGTTCTCGCTATCTTGTTCAGCCGTTACGACCGTCACTTGTGGATCCGTCAAGTAACCCTTAGGGGCCATCAATTCGGCAATCACATATTGTTGTCCCTTTGAAATCGCGATACCCTTGTTCGCGTCAAAGACAACTTGTCCATTCTTATCAGTTGCTTCAATTGAGAATTGATCTGACGTCAAGCCCAATGCAGCAGCAACCAGTGCGTCAGCCTTCGTTGGTGTCTTTTCAATATCCTTAATCAATTGTGGCAACACTTCATTCAACTTGTCTTGTACTGAAGCTGGTGCAAGCAAAATTTGCGCACCGCCCAATACTTTCTTCGTTTCTGCATCAGTCTTCTTAATCGTTACGGAAGCCGTCTTGTATTGCTTTGTGTAAACGTGCAAAGGTGATTGTGTGTCATACCAGTAATCAGTCTTGGTTGCGTTTGACTTACCCACTGGCAAATCCAAGAAGATTGGCATCGCTTCATCTGTACCAGTGGCATCAGAGTCTTGCGTGATAACCCATTGTCCGTTTGGCAATGTTACCGTCGTTTCACCTTCGCCGTCAGTTGCCTTAGTTGTCTTAGTTGCCAAGCCAGCGTCCTTCACGGCCTTCACGAATTGATCGCGATCAACCACTTCGACGGTCTTGTCCAACACGTTCTTGTTACCCAAGTTAGTCGTTGCGACACCTGATGGTACATCAACAACCTTCAACAACTTTGACCAGTCAATGCCCTTAATCTTAGTCGTAGCAATCTTTGGAATACCGTCAGTTTGTGGGTATGTCACAACCCCAGCAGGCAGCTCGTAAGCCGTAAACGTTGCGCCAGTTGTCGTCTCCCAAGTCGTATCAGGATCGGCATCTTGCAACGTCTTCATATCCTTTTCTTCACCTGAACCCCACAACTCTGGTGCATTGCCTGGATCAGTATCACTCACATCTGTAATAGCGTGAATCACAACGCTTGTGTTCTTTGGCTCATTGTTGATGCCTGATTGTGCCAACGCATCCCCAGTCGTTAGCAAAATCGGTGCAATCAACGTCCCCATTAATAGTAATGAACGATGCTTTTTCATCCGCGTATCTCCTCAAAAATCATATCCTTATTTTTAGCTCATACTTGACCATGTATGAGTTTTTCTTCACAGTAAAATTCTCACAAAAAAAAAGGCGTTTCCGCCGTTTTTGTGTTTCACTTTTCTATTTAATTTGTGCCTGAATTTTGTTATTCGTGGGCATTTTGTGAAGAGTGACATTTCAACACAGATAACCCAAAAACGGTAATCAAACCCCATTGGATTTGATCACCGTTTTCGTGTTTTTCAACATATCGTAAGAAAGATATCATCGCAAAGGCGGGATCAATCTCGTCTTTCTTATATGTCTTGTCACGTTTTCTGGAATGTATAACCTTATTCTAGCTTACAAATTAAGCTTCGTTCTTCATATCCTTCTTACGCTTCAACAATGCAAGTCCCATTGCCAACAATCCAGCAATCACTGCGAACAACGTACCGATTCCACCAACAAGTGGGAAGATTGACTTCTCGTAGTTCTTGATTTGGACGTTACCAACACCAATGTGTCCAGCAGAATCTGCATTTCCAGTAATCGCATCGTCAGATACTTGACCATTCAACAACTTGTACTCATCCTTAACGCCTTCGTATGCAGCCATATCTGCCTTGTAGTCGGCAAGCAATTGCTTCGCCTCTGAATTCTTTAACTCATACTTTGACTCAAGATCAGCAACAATAGCATCGTCACCGATAGAACCAAGTGATGTGATGTAATCGTATGCTGGGTTCATCAAGTAGAACTTAATTTGGTCGACAGTTTGGTACCCCTCAGGAGTCTTCGTTTCAGTCAAAGTGTAAGGTCCCGTTGCCAAACCGCAGTATTGGAAGTAACCCTTATCGTCCGTTACGTGAGTCGTTGCAAGAGCAGGGTATACCGTCCAAAGAACGTCTCCCATTTCCGTTGTCTTATCCATCTCGTCTACTGGCAAACCGTTCTCATCAAGGTGAGCGAAGTATACTGTTTGACCAGAGTGTAGTCCATCCGTTTGCTTTTGTAGGACGTTGTACATTGCAACTGCCAAATCATTTTGTGATGGGTTAGAATCAGCCAACAAAGTAGCCAAAGCGGCCTCTTGGTCATTGTTAGTTACTTGCCAAGTTCCGTTAGCCTCACCATATGCCTTCAAGTCTTCCGCCATTTGTGCCAAAACTGGAATTGCAGCTGGGTCAAGATCTGATGCTGAAGTAATCACAGCGTCAGTTTGTGCACCACTAGCTAGCATGTGCGCAATTCCGCTGTATTGGTTCAAGAAACGATCGTATTGTGTGCTATCACCCTTAATATCAGCATCCGTCAATACACGAGAAAGGTCAAATCCTGCGCCCGCCAATGGTTGATCATCCCCATCAGTCTTTACGAATTCCCAACCAGCATCAAATGTCTTTGATGAGTCTTCTGGCTTGTCAGGAGTTCCGTTCACTGGCTTTGATGTCAATTGCGCGTCGTTGTTGATAGTACCAACGGTTGCTGATGAATTCAATTGTGCATTCATAACAACACGCATTGCTGAATCCTCAGTAGACTTATCGTTTGCTAGACTACCAGATACAAGAGCCTCAGCAAGCTTGTTTCCTGACAAATCACCAGTTGTTGCATTTGGTGTCAATGTAATAGTAAACTCACCTGATTCAGGGTCTACAACAGCTCCACCGCCAGCTGGCATCGTGTATGTTGAAGGCTCACCAGAAACTGTGAAGAAGTCATCAACATCACCCCATGAAGCATCCCAACCTGAAGCAGCTTCAATCACTGGGTGATATCCCTTAGACGCGTCGTACGATCCACTAAATCCACCGTCAGTGTCTTGACTTACCCAGTCGCCGGCACCGCCATTCGCCTTCGTATCCCAAACTTGCAACGTTACCTTAGCTAATGGAGTGAATGTCGTTCCATTCCATGCACCCAACGTAAAGTCAGTGATATCGATTTGGTGATCAAATGTATCTGTTACTGAGTATTGTGAGTATCCACCAGCGGCAGCCAAATTTCCGTTTACTTCAGTATCAACTGAGTATTGGAAGGCCTCACCACGTGAAAGACCAACCTTGAAATCATTGTCATCAAAGACTGTGAAATCAGGCGCAGCACCATTTACATCAACTGGATTTTGAACGTTGATTTCCTTGTCAATTCCTGGCTTATCCCAGTTATCTACATTCAAAACACCGTTAACAAAGTATACCGTCTTGTCATTTGCATTCGTATCAGTTGGATCAGTCATTTGCGTCTCAACAACGTGAACTGTGGCATCTTCTGAATAGCCACCCGCCTCTACATCATCTGAGAATGCATTTGTTACATCTGATTCCATTACGATGTAAGTCTTGTTCGCCTCAACGTTGCTAAACTTAGCCTTTCCATCCTCACCAGTCGTTGCTTCTTGGACAGTAGTGATACCTGAGAACTGAGCCTTCAATGCCGCAATCAAATCAGCTGTGTTCAGCTTAATGCGTGCTTCATCCTTAACAAAGGCTTGAACTTGATCAGACGTCACGCCAGTTGGAAGCTCGAACATAATAAATTCAGCATCTTCAACAGGCTTGTTCGTTTCACCGTCCACCTTTTCAACAGTCAAATCACCTGTTTCGGCGTAGTCCTTTGGATACAAGTTAACCGCCGTTGCTGACGAATTACCAAACCATCCACCGCTCTCCTTCATCATTGGCAAGTTCAATACCATAGGAACAGCGCTCGTCAATGACGTATCAGTTCCAGGGTGATCCGTTTCAAAAATAATCCACTCATTTGAACCAAGATTATCGAACGTCGCATCGCCATGCTCATCCGTTGTTTGTGTCTGTGTTTTCGCAGAATCAAGTGTACCATCCGCCTTAGTGGCAGCTGCTGCGAGAGCTGCTTGCACATCATCAATCAAACTACTCTTGTTCATGTCAAACACAATTGACCATGAACTAACAGTATCTTTCAAAGGCGTTGTGATATTTGACTTTTGGGGTGCATCTTCAGCGTTATTTACAGTGTCAAGCACATCTGCCCATGTAACGTTCGTTAGGGCTGTGATAACATCTGCACTCAACCGTGCCTTTTGGTCACCAGACAACGCATCAAGAATCTTTGTCGTTGAAATTGTTGGTTCATCGCCTAGACTAAATCCTGAGATCACATCACCAGGCAAAGCATACGCCGTAAATACGTAACCATCCTTAGCCTTTTCCCAACCTTCAGTATTTGGTGATACATCAAATGGGTTACCAGTAACTTCACCATTTCCCCAGTAGTAGTCATTCCCCTTGTCAGTTGCATTCAAGTACTTGTGTACAGTAACATCAGTCAACATCGTTGATGTCTTCCCTTGATCGTTAACAGCATCAGCAAGAGCATTCCCAATAGGTCCAGCCCCAAAAGCAATAGGTGCAACGATTGTTGAAATCAACAAAGCATTCTTCCATTTAGCCATATAGCATATCTCCTTAAAAATACAATCTACCCACTCGTGGCTCGATTTGTTTGTTTTTTCTTTACTCTATAATTGTGCCGAAAAAAAATACCCAAACTGCTATATGCACGTTTAGGTATTTTACATCTTATGTGTTTTATTACAGGTTTGTTACAGCTGTTTTTGAAAAAACTCTGAAATTGTGGATTTTTTTAGCGACTTAGTTTTCGCGCATATCCGTCTTACGCTTGATGTATGAGGCGATCATTGCAATTGCTCCGATGAAGAACAAGCTCAACGCACCAACTCCACCAACAACTGGCAATACTGACTTCTTGTAGTTCTTGATTGAAGCCCAGTTATCTTCAGCCGTTGCATCTTCACCAACGCGGCCAGTGATTTGGTTATCAAATGGCATTTGTTGGTTATCACCAGCAGACGTTACCGTTGGGTACTCCTTGTTCTTAGCAGTACCATCAGCATTCACATAGAATGAATCGTTAGCACCAATTGTGAACTTCAAGTCATCCATTTGCTTGTAACCCTTAGGTGTGATTTCTTCGTGCAAGACGTAGTTACCATCGGCAACTCCACAGTATTGGAAGTAACCACGATCAACACCAGACAAGTGGGTCGTTGCCCAACGCTTATCCGTTACCCAGTAGATATCACCCATTTCCATGTGTGAATCCATGGCATCAACGATTGGTTGCTTGTTGCCACTTGCATCAGCTGCTGCCGTCAAGTGAATGAACCAAACAAATGTTTCTGATCCATCGGCAACCGCCTTACGAAGGACATCCGCTTGACCATCCAAGTAATTCGTTACTTGGGTAATCTTAGCAGCGTTGTTACCAGTGAATCCCATCTTGTCGGCCATGTGAATCTTGGTCTCATCAGATACGACGTTTCCGTTGTTCTTGTTACCAATCAATTGAGAGATAACATTTTCAACGTTTTCCTTCGTTACCAAACGGCCCAAGTCAAATCCGGCACCACTGACTGGGTTACCCTTCGAGTCAGTCTTTTGGAATTCCCAACCAACCGCGTTCGTTTGTGATTGGTCGTACATTGAACCTGATACGAACCCGTTATCATACTTGAACGTAACGAAGTTGTTAATCATGTTCGTTTGAGGCGTTACACCTTCAGTAACATTCTTGTTTGTGCCACCAACGTTTGCTTGTGCAGCTGAGTTCGTTTGCGCGTTCATCTTAAATACGATACTTGATGAAACACCTTGCTCCGTCAATGCGCCGAACTTCGTCAAGTGAGAATAATCTTGCAAGAACTTCTCACTGAAGTCGATGTTCATCTCACCGTTCTTCAACTTTGTTGTGTCACCCTTGGCATCAAATTGAACAGCTTGGTTCTTGGCATCAAATGAGTATTGACCGTTGAACCCGTACATGTGAATCAAGTTAGCTGAAATCCAAGCTGTTTGATCCTTCAATGATTGCTTGTATTCAGGATCCCCTTCAGCATAAACAGTTCCTGGATAGTTAAAGGCATCAGCTGCGTCTTGGTTGTAGAACTTAAATGAAACACCCGTTCCCTTATCAGTATCATAAGGCGTTGATGGTTGGTGCAATCCGTCTGTCGTTGAGTGGTCAGGTGTGTCACCGTCAGGGTCGACGGCTTGAATCAATGGCACAAGTCCTTCTTCTTCGCTACCCAAATCAACAACGCCACCTTCACCGAAGCGACCGTACATTGTCCAACTGTTGATGTTCACTTGGTATGGAATGTTATCCGTGATACCAAACTTTGTGTATGTGCCCAAATCGGCGTTCGTTTCAAGGTCAACCGTGTAGTTGTAGGCCTTACCACGAGAAACTCCAAAATCCGTATCGTTATCAACGAATGTTTGACTATAATCGGCATTCTTGTTGTCGTAGATTGGGTTACCTTCCTTGTCGTAACCGTTAACAATCAAATCAGTTACGGCTGCCGGCTTCAAGACATTGATGTCCTTGTCTAGGTCAGGTTCGTCATAGTTGGCGAACTTGTAGACACCACCGTGACGGTAAACTGACGTGTCGTTCGCATCTGTTCCAACCGTCAAATCATCCTTATCATAACCATCGCTGGCTGGATCAATGTTAACCTCTTGTAGCTTACCGTTGACCAAGTATCCCTTTGGCGCTTGCAACTCAAGCACAAAGTATTGGGCACCTGGCTTCAAGTTCGTGAACTTGTAACCCTTGTCAGTCGTCACACCTGAATACAACAAGTCTACACCAGTTGCTTCATGCGCCTTGATCCATGCCAAGATGTCATCGCTTGACTTGCTCAACAAACCAGCCTTAATTGCTGCTTCCAAGTCAGTCTTTCCTTGATCTGTCAAATCAAACAAACCAATCAAAGCACCGGCAACACCAGCCTTCTTTGTGTCTCCGTCTTCCTTAACAACAGTTAGGTCAGCCGTATCCGTGTAATTCTTTGGATACAAGTTCAATGGCGTTGATGTACCGAACCAGCCTTCCTCATCCAACATTGGTAAGCTCAAGACCATTGGTGCGGCACGCGTTTCTACATCTGGCTTCTTAGTATCTTCCAAGATAATCCAGTTACCATTCGTCAAATCGTTTGTTGTTTCACCATCTGCATTGGTCTTTCCAAAAGGAACTGTTGCGTACTTTGCATCTTCCATTGCGGCACGCAATTGATCTTCATTCATGTTAGCAGTTGCAGTGAACTCGATGGCATAATCCAACTTGTTAGATGAACCTTCCTTATAAGCCGTAATGTCAGCTCCAGGAGTTACCTTCAAAACTGAATTCCAAGCTACCTCAGTCCCAGGAATCTTATCCCCGGTAATAACCGGCTCACCATCCTTCAATGAGATAACTGACTTAGGAATGCTGAACGCCGTAAACTTAACATCAGCTTCTCCAACCCACTTATTCTCATCAAACCAGTTTGTTGCCTTACCATTTCCCCAGTACACGGCTTCTGAATCGCCGTTTGTTGTACCGTTACCCTGTTGCATCTTCTTGTGCAAAACCACCGTTGTACCTTCAGTACCTGGTCGATCTGCTTGCGCAAAGGCGTCACCCACACCAAACGCAATCGGCGCCACAATCGTACTAATTAAAGCAATATTTTTCCACTTCGCCATATCGCTATCTCCTTAAGCATTTATATCATTTAATAATTTCGATATTCTCTTACGCCTATCAGTTTCGCAAAAAAAAACACCCAAACTGCAATGTGCACGTTTGAGTATTTTTGAGTTTGTATGTTTAATTAGTGTTTATCGTCCGGTATTTTTGACGTTTCTGTCGCAACTGTTAAATAATTGTGCCCTTTATTGCCAACTTTGAATTTTTTCGTTCAAAGCCTTCTCAAGATTAGCTTGGCGCTCTGACTTTACCTTGTTCACAATTTCAGTTTGGAGCTTTTGTTGAGCGTCCTTATCCTTTAGGAAGTTCTCATCATCCTTGGCACGATCAGCAAATTGCTTTTTGACTTGGTTCGCAACTTCATCGGTAATCCCGTTGTTGCTATCCTTGACCATCTTTTGCAATTCCTTGACCTGCGTTGATGTGAGCACATCCCAGTTCTTTGGCACCGTCAACACATAATTCGTCTTACCAGTCTTCAACTTGGTTTCGCCAAAGAGCATGAAGCGGCTGAACAATGACTTGGCTTGGTACGTCGTCACAATCGTTTCCAACGTGGCCTTATCACCCGTCTTAACGGTCGTTTCAGCGTTTTGCGTCAACGTTTGGTAAGCCTTGTTACCGACCTTGTAAGTGTAGCGGTTTTCACCGTTGCTACCCTTTTCAGTGGTAATAAACTTGAAGTCCAACAATTCTGATGCTGGCTTAATTTCTTGGGTCTTATCTAGTGGCACCTTCGTCAACAAAAAGTTTGAGTGATGCGCCGTATACAAACCAACGCCCATCAAAACGGCCAACACTGTACCGATAATAATCGGTACCCATCGAATCGAATCATGCTTAACTGAACGCAAAATGCCAACAACCACAATAACGATTCCTAATACCAACAACAAAATCATGCTATCTTCCTCCGGCTCTTAATATAACTAGTATATCAAAGTCGGCCTACTTTTTGTCCTTTGTGCGCAAGGCATGGGCATAAATTATCAAAGCCCACACGCAAAGCAAGGTAATCATGAACGGAAACGCCGTCTTCTTCACCATCGTCATATCTTCCCCATTGATGATGTCGCGCGCACGAATGCGGGTGTCCAAGCTTGGCGTGTCTAAAACTTTTTCGTCCAAAATTAATTCTGGTGTTTCATACAACGTTGATTGACTCAACTCCGACCGATTGTCAGAGTGAGCGATCGTTGATACGCAACTCATGCTCACCAAGGCAAGCATAATCAGCAATACACGTTTCAACATTTCCATCTCCCTTTAATATCTATCTTTCCAATGGTCTATACTACGTGACCTTCTTGTTGAAAATAAGATTAATTGATACTGAATTCAGGAGTAAATGTGAATTAAAATATTTAATTTTGGATAGGGCGGAAATTAGACAGATAATACTGCAATGGCGCAAATTGTGGCGCGTAATCAACCGGTGAAACATCGGCACGAAGCACGTCTACAATCGCCACATCCAGCGGTCCATCATTTGGCGACCAAAGGGTAATCCACGGCACTGCCGTACACCACGCTTCAAACATAGCGCCCATTAGGCCAGACTCTTCTGCAATGGCGACCGTTGGCGTTTGCGTAATCAAACCGAACAGTAGTCCATGTATTTCATCTGTGATCAATACCTCGTAACCAGACATCGCACGCCAGCATTCACGCAGCGTTGTATCGCGCTTATGACCACTCAGATGCAAATGCTTGGTATTCAAGTAGTCTTCTTCCGTCACACGGCCAAAGAGGTCGCTAACCATCTCTCTGACCTGTTCTTGCGTTGCCCGGCGGAAATCATTACCAGACGCATGCAACATCAACATAGCGCCATTTCTAGGCTTACGACTTGCTGCCAAACGCCCACTCAAGTGCAAAATCATATCTGGAATTAACATTGCTGGGCACAGCAATAATTGCGTTAAATCTTGTAGCGCTTTTTCATCACGCGCTAACATAACCATGCGCTCAGCTGTGTTATACACTTGCTTTGAAATTTCACGTTCGCGTACGCTGTTGAAAAACATTGATTGCGGTAATTGAATCATCGGTTGATCTTTCAACCAAGCCACGACTGAACGGCGCAAATTCTCTTCAACCAATTCACGATCACCAATGATGCCACCACCATGGAGCAAAACCAAGTTGTCCGGTTGGATAATGCGATGAATTAGCGGCAACGCTTCAGTTGTCGCCTCAGCTGGCACCTTCACAATTTGGTGTTCCGGCAAATTCGTTCGCAAAAACAATTCCGTGGCATACGAAACTGCGTGATCACCTAAGTCCCCGTGTTCTGGCATACCAATGTAGAAAACCGTAGGCAAGTTCATATCAAGATTTAAAAGTTGTTGTTTTAATTGTGGTCGAATCGTCCATCGCCACAAGATACGCTTATGTATCCATTCTCCAAATTTATTAACCATAGTATCTTCCCCGATTTTAAAGCTATCTTCTACTATGCCTGATAAATGTGGGAGTTCTATGAAATTTTCAGTGCCAGGAACGACAAAAAGACCATTACTAAATCCCGAAAGAAATAGTAATGGTCTTTAAGTTACCCTTTAACCGGCCGAAGCCAGCCTCAGGTCAATTTTTATTTCGCTTAGAAATTAATCGTACGGCAGTAGATTACTTCTTCAAAGCAGTCCACTTCCAGTCAGTGAACTCTTCGATGTCGCGACCTTCGTTACGAGTAACTTCGAAGTGCTTTGCCAAGATGTCATCCATCTTCTTGTCGAATGCAGCAGCCTCGTCAGCTGAAACAACTCCGTTAGCAGCCAAGACAGCAACAGCGTCCTTAGCTTGGTTGAAGCGGTCCAACTTTGAGTATACACGCATGTCGTAAGTCGTAGTGATGTCACCATCTTCACGGTATCCGTGTACGTGCAATCCCAAGTGTTGACGCTCGTAGAAGATTGACTCGATCAAGTCTTCGTATCCGTGGAATCCGAAGACAACAGGCGTTCCTGACTCACCGAACAAAGCGTTGAACTTGTCATCTGACAAAGCGCGCTCGTGGTTCATCTCACCGTTCTTGTTTTGCAAACGGTGCAATTCAACAACGTTTACATAACGCATCTTAACGGCTGGGAATGCATCGTTAACCAAGTTCAAAGCAGCCAAAGTTTCGATCGTTGGCTCAACACCAGCAGATGCGAAGACGATGTCAGCTTGCTCACCTTCAGCAACAGTTGAAGCCCAGTCAATAGCCTTCAAACCTTCAGTTGCCAATTCTTGAGCTTCTTCAACTGAGAACCATTGTTGACGTGGTTGCTTTGAAGCAACGATGTGGTTAACCTTGTGACGCTCAGTAAATGCGCGACCAAAGACAGCCAACAAAGTGTTACCATCAGCTGGCAAGTATTGACGAACGAAGTCTGACTTCTTTTCAGCCAAGTGCGTCAAGATACCTGGATCTTGGTGAGTGTAACCGTTGTGGTCTTGTTGGAATACAGTTGAAGTTGAGATCAAGTTCAATGATGGGTAATCGTTACGCCATGATTGCTCTGAGGCGTGACGCAACCACTTGAAGTGTTGAGTAATCATTGAGTCAACTACACGTAGGAATGATTCGTATGATGCAAATACACCAACACGACCAGTCAACGTGTAAGCTTCCAACCAACCTTCAGCTTGGTGCTCTGACAATTGAGCGTCCAAGATACGTCCCTCGTGGGCTTCGTATTGGTCGTTTGGCTCCTTAACTTCTTCCATCCATTGACGGTTCGTTACTTCGAACATGTCCCATAGACGGTTTGACATCGTCTCGTCAGGTCCGAAGATACGGAATGACGTTGGGTTCATCTTTGAGATTTCAGCGAAGAATCCTGACAACACGTTCATGTCCATGTTGCGCTTTGAGTCAGCCAATTCAGTTCCACGGTTTGACTCGTTGATGTCGTTAGCGAATTGCTTCCAATCTGGCAAAGCCAAATCTTGAGCTTCTTCACCGCGACGACGTCCACCGTTAGCGATTGGGTTTGAAGCCATACGCTTGTCACCCTTAGGTGCCATTTCAGCCAATTCTGACTTCAATGAACCATCTTCGTTGAACAATTCAGCTGGCTTGTATGAGTTCATCCACTCTTCGAATTGTGGCAACGTTTCCATCTTCTTTGATGACAAAGGAAGTGGAACTTGGTGGGCACGGAATGAATCTTCGATTGGCATTCCTGATTGGTCGTGAGTAGGACCACCCCAACCCTTTGGCAAACGAGCGATGATTACAGGCCATGCTGCAATTTCACCGTCTTCGTAACGACCGTTCTCACGGGCGTCCTTTTGGATTGCTTGGATGTCCTCGATGGCCTTGTCCAAGACATTAGCTGCCTTTTCGTGGTATGCCATGTAGTCGTGGATGTCATCGTTTTCGATGAAACGTGGTGACCATCCCAAACCTTCGAAGAACTTAGTGATCTCTTCATCGCTCATACGTGAGAAGATCGTTGGGTTTGAAATCTTAAATCCGTTCAAGTCCAAGATTGGCAAAACTGCACCGTCGTTCTTAGGGTTCAAGAACTTGATTGAGTGCCAAGCAGTCATTGAAGGACCAGTTTCAACTTCACCGTCACCGATAACAGTAAATGCGATTTGGTTTGGGTTATCCAAAACGGCACCAGTTGCGTGTGACAATGAGTATCCAAGTTCTCCACCTTCGTGCAATGAACCTGGCGTTTGTGCAGTCATGTGTGATCCGATTCCACCAGGGAATGAGAAACGCTTGAACAAACGTGACATACCCTCAACATCTTGAGTGATTTCAGGGTAGTTTTCAGTGTATGAACCGTCCAAGTATGAGTTCGTAACCATAACTTGTCCACCGTGACCAGGTCCACCGATGTAGAACATGTCTAGATCGTACTTGTTGATCAAACGGTTTGCGTGTGCGTAAAGGAAAGTTTGTCCTGAGATAGTACCCCAGTGACCGATAGGCTTAACCTTAACGTCTTCCACCGTAATTGGTGTGTTCGTAACTGAGAACAATGGGTTGCTCTTCAAAAAGATCATACCTGCTGAAAGGTAGTTGGTAGCACGCCACCAAGCATCAACCTTAGCAAGGTATTCCTTTGAATCAAAATCTACTGCCATTTTGATTAAATCTCCTTATAATTTTGAGAAAAGGTTCAATCGCAGAAGTTATCTTCTGGATTACAAATACTATAATAACAGATTTCAAAAATTGGTACAATAAAAAGCACAAAATTGGTGCGGTCCAATTTTGTGCTTTGCTTATTTTTCACCCGTAAAGCCTGATATAATCGCTTTTTCGGCCAAATGTGAACAATTTATGAATTTTGAATCATTCGCCATCCAAACTGACGAAACTGTTATAACGCATGTACTTGTAGTGCACACGCATCGTTCCAACTTCAAATGGCGTCCCGTCATCAAGGAAGTAAATTCCGGCCATCACGCCGACAGGTTCGACTTCACTCAGTTGCAAGTGGCTGCGATCATCTTCGTCAGATGGTTCAACCGTCACCGTCATAAATGACTTCGTAACAGCCTTCTTCGTCGTTGCCTCAGCATAGTGGAACATTGAGTGGCCCAAGTCTTCGCTAGTCAAATCTGGTAGCAGCTTAACCGGCACCAAGGCATTCTCAATCATGAACGCTTGGTCTTGCAACTTACGCAAACGCTTGATGCGATAAACCTGCTCACCAGGTTCCAAGAACAGCGCCAAACGCGTTTCTTCGTTGGCCTCTTCTGTCTCAAATGACAACAGTTGGATGGCAGGTGCTTCACCGTTAAAGCGGAACGAGTCAGAAACACCCAAGTTGTTACCAATCGCATGGAACATTGATTGATTTTTGAGGTAAAGCGGATTCACGAAAGTTCCTGAACCACGCTTCTTAAAGATAATTCCTTGCTGGGCCAAAACGTTCAACGCACGCTTGATTGAGCTACGTGACACGTCATAAGACAAGGCCAATGAGCGTTCATCTGGCAATTTCAAGTTTGGGAATTCGCGCTTGTAGATGCGCTCCTTCAAATCCCCAAGTACTTTCATGTACAGTACTTCAGTCGGCATTTGTCTATGCCCTCCCGTTTTTAAGTCGGTTTTATCGTAACACAAAAGTGGTCCAACCAAAAGTTTTGGTTGGACCACTTTTTAAATTTATGCGTTAGATCGTTGCTTAAAGAGTTGGGTTAACCCTAGTGCTAAGACGACCAAACCGGTCGCAATCCAAAAGGCGGCGTGAATACCAGCCAAATCGGCACGCGCTTGCGCCATTTTTGCCGGTGCGCCCAATGAAACTAGACTGTAAACCGTAATCAAAGCAGCGGTTCCAAATGAGGCAGCAACCTGACGAATCGTCGTGTACATCGCTGATCCATCGGGCACCATCTCAAGTGGCAATGAGTTAAAGGCATCGGTTTGAATTGGCATCGTGACCATAACCAAACCAAGTTGACGGATGAATTGTCCAACCGCTGGCAACCAGATTGGCGAATCCAGTTGCAACGTGGCCAAGACAATTGTTCCGATAACCACAAACACCAATCCGATTGGGGCCAAGCGCTTTACACCAAACTGGTCGTACCATTTACCTGATGTTGGCGATAGGAACGCCGTAATCAAGGCACCCGGTAGCAAAACCAATCCAGAAATAAAGGCTGATTGTCCACGAACAGTTTGCATGTAAAGTGGCAACATCAAGGCACCACCATACAATGCAGCCATCAAGACCACGTTAATCAATGTCGCCATCGTAAAGTTGTGGTACTTGAAGACATCAAAATTCAACAATGGCATTTTTGAGTGGGTTTGTTGATAGACGAACAACGCCGTTACGACAATACCGATTAACAAAAATGCCCAAACGTCAGGACTTAGCCAGTTACCCGTACCGGCGTTTGAGAACCCGTATAGCAAGCTTCCCAATCCGATACTCGAAAGGACCATCCCCAAGAAATTGAACTTCAAGAACTTTTGTTGCCCGATGTTCTTCAAGAAAATAAAGGCCAAAATCAAATCAATAATGATTAGTGGTGCAATTCCCAAGAACAACCAGCGCCACGAGTGGTTCGACACCACAAATCCAGATAGCGTTGGTCCGATGGTTGGCGCAAAGTTCAACGCCAACCCGATAATTCCCATCGCTTGACCACGTCGGTCAGCGGCGAACAGGTTCATCACGACCACGTTCATCAACGGTCCGAACACACCTGCGCCGGCCGCTTGAATCATACGTCCCATAATCAAAATGGGGTATGACGGTGCGAACCCTGCAACCAAGGTTCCCACTGCAAATACAAATACCGCACTTAAGTACAACGTTCGCGTCTTAAGGCGTTGAATTAAGAAGGCTGTTAACGGCACCATCACACCATTCACCAACATGTACCCATTCGTCATCCATTGACCAAGGGCTGTTGAGATGTGAAAGTCTGCCATGACTTGTGGCAAGGCTGTGTTCATCAACGTTTGATTCAAGAATCCCAAAAAGACTCCCGCAATCAAGATGATCAAGACACCTCGCTCTTTCTTGCTAATTCCGTCCATATAGCCTCCTTATATTTTTAATTTAGATAATCAGTTCCTGCCCACTCCGCTTCAAACTGCGCCACGAATTCATGCATAATCGCATCGCGCTTCGCACCAATTCGCTTTCCTTCGTCAGTATTGAGGTAATCCTTGAGCAAAAATAGCTTTTCATAGAAATGGTTAATCATCGTTTCGCCCGTCGCATCACGATAATCGGCCTTCGTCTTCAAATCACGTGGCGGCATCGTTGGGTCATACAAAATGTGGTGCTTTTGGACACCATATTGAATGACACGGGCCACGGCAATCGCACCAATCGCTTCAAGGCGATCAGCATCTTGCACGATTTGACCAGCCAATGTGAGTGGCTCTGGGTTGCCGAAACGTTGCTTGCTCCATGACATGTTATCGATAATTTGGAAAATCTCAGCCTGTTTAGCCTCATCAATACCATTATCCGTCAACATATCCACAACTGCTTGTTTGGCGCTTGTGACATTTTTAAATAACTTATCGTCATACGTATCATGCAACGTCGCCGCAGCCACCGCGATAAACTCATCCGCAGTTGGTTCCGTCGTCAAAATGTGATTAGTCAGTGCCACAACACGATCAATGTGGGTCGTATCATGCCCTGATTCATCCCCACCAAGCACCTTTTGCATAAAAGCAGTAATAGCAACCAATTGTTGTTCTTCTGTTTTTGTCATCATTATTCCCCAAATTTTTATTAGCGTCGACCGATAATTGCAGTCAACATGTACATGATAAATGTCGCTGCCAACACACCGCCAAAGAAGTAGGCGATTGGTCGGCCAACGGTTTCCCAAATAATAAACGCATCGTTAATCCATAGGCCAAGGCCCAAGGCAACGATGGTCAAAAAGATAAAGTAATACAACGCCCCGCTCTTCGTGTTTTGCCAATCGGCATCACTCAGATTCAAGGCTAAACTCAAGTTCAAAATGGCATAAATCCATAGTGCCACTTGCCACCAGTCGGTATTCAGCCAAACGCTACTACCGTCGTGAAACCCAATTAGCAGTTGTGGCCACAATAGCTTCGTTAACCCCCAACTGGTTAAGGCAATCCCGAAAATGGGCGCCATCCCGATGAAAAAATTCCCCAGTTGTTGGTATTTATTCTTCGGATTCCAAGCGTGTGACACATACCCCATGCGGTTCTCGTTGCCTTCCTTAAACGGATTTTGCAGCAACTTAATTTTATCGACATGGTGACCAAAGATGATCGACATCACTGCATGCGAAATTTCATGAATCATCACGCCAAACCAGCCAAAAATGAGCGGTGCATTCATGCCAAATGCGCGCATCAAATGTTGGTTCGTTCGGGTTGTCACTACTGAAATCAACGCACTACCAATGAGTGGCAACACGAAGAAAATGCCAATGACGAATACCCAAGTTTGCCAAATAATCGTCCAACTCATGGTTAGTCAGCCGTGCGAATGTCCGCAAACTTCGCGTGGACGAATTCAGCCAATTGCTCGGCATCCAAACGAATTGAACGGCCCACTTCACCAGCTGACAACGTGATTGTACCGGCTTCCTTGGCACTGTTATCAAAGTAAATTGGGAACTTCTTCGTTTGCCAGATACCAACTGGGTTATTCGCACCATGAATGTAACCAGTCGTCTTTTGCAAATCCTTCGTTGGAATCATGTTGACCTTCTTGTTACCTGAAACAGCTGCCAACTTCTTTTCATCCAAGTGGGCATCCATTGGCACAATACCGATAACTGGGCCAGTGACATTTCCAATCAAAGCCAATGTCTTGTAGATATCATGGTCAGTTAGGCCATAATTATCCAATTCGGCTTGGTCACGGTTCATACCGCCAGCAAACACAATGCTTTCATATGGAATCTTAGCCTTATCAAGAATTTGCTCGACAAGGATCTTCTTAATACGCTCTTTCTTAGCCATGATTATCTCTCCATTCTTCAGAACACTTCTCACTAAATCTAGTACCTATTAATATACGCTTAAATGGTGTACACTAAAAGTCCGACTAACCCTTCATGTACTTTTGAGACGTATTTCTCGGCTTTTAGCCAGGTACATGAAGAAAGGCCCGTACGTTTTGCGACGTACGGGCCCTTTTTATTTTCTATTGATTACTTGCGCAATTCCATTTCGATTTCTTCAAGTGACTTACCGCGCGTCTCTGGCACGAGGTAACGAACGAAGAAGATTGAGATGAAGGCAAAGACTGCGAAGACTCCGAATGGTCCACCCACGTTGTTGTGGAAGACAGCCAACAATACCAAGAAAAATTGTGACACCAAGAAGTTTCCAATCCAGTTGGCAGCTGAACCGATTGATGAACCGATGCCACGCACTGACATTGGGAAGATTTCACCAATCAACAACCAAGCGATTGGTCCCCATGAAATGGCGAATCCGAAGATGTACGTTGCAATCAACAACATCGTTGGAATAGCAGCCGTTTCAACTGATACCGTGTAGTTCAAGACCGTCAAGATAGCCAAAGCGACCGTCATAACGATTGAACCAAACGTCAACAACGTCTTACGGTTGAAGTTATCCATAATCATCGTTGCCAAAATCGTCACTACGAAGTTAACTACACCGATTCCAACTGAAATCCAGATGGCGTTGGCTTCGTTAAAGCCGAATCCCTTGATAAACACTTGTGGCAAGAAGTAAATCACTGAGTTGATACCAACCAATTGTTGCAAGAACATAATTCCAACAGCAACAATCACGGCTGGACGGGCGATTGTGAACAAGTCCTTCAACCCACCCTTTGGTTGCTTATCAACTTCAGCCATGGCAGCCAATTCGGCTTCAACTGATTCACCTGACTTGGCGCGCAAGTGAGTCAACACGCGCTCTGCATTTTCCTTATCACCCTTCGCAAACAAGAAACGTGGTGATTCTGGTAGCAACAAGCCACCTACGAACAACAATACGGCTGGAATCAAAGCTGATCCAAGCATCCAGCGCCAGTCACGGATACCCATGAAGTCGTGGCCCAAGAAACCAAGGTTAGACACGTAGGCCAACAAAATTCCGGCCGTAATCATCAATTGGAACATTGACCCCAATGAACCACGGTGCTTAGCAGGTGCCAATTCAGCCAAGTAAGCTGGCGTCAACGCTGAGGCTGACCCAACGGCCAATCCCAACACGATACGGGCGATGGCCATCGTACCGAAGCCAGTGGCAAACGCCGTCATCAATGAACCGGCGATAAAGAACAAAGAAGCCAAAATCAACAACTTCTTACGACCAAAACGGTCAGCCAAAGGCCCAACCCCAAGCGCACCAGCCGCAGATCCAATCAACACGGCTGACGTTACGAAACCAGTTTCAGCAACCGTCAACTTAAAATTGCTTTCAATCAATGGAGAGGCTCCTGAAATAATTCCTGTATCAAATCCAAAGAGCAAGCCTCCCAATGCCCCAAAGAAGAAAATAAACCAAACGTTAATCTTCATAATGCGTTCCCTCACAATTTGTAATTAAAATATCTCACCGGCTAAATATAACTTACTTTTCGGACGTATGCAAGCGCTTTCATAAGAAAACAGGATTAAATTTGTTCTTTATTCGGGAAAAATAAAAAATGACCCGCATCCTCAAGGATACGAGTCATTTTAAAAATTCAATTATTGAAACCAATATAGCACTGTCGCGATTGCCAGCAGGACACCGGCGATCGTGATAATTGGTCGTCGAATGTCCTTACCCACAACAATCAAAGAGGTGGCGATAAATAGCCCCACCAAACTTAAGATATTTCTGATCATGGTAAAGACCTGCTTTGTCGTAATTATGATTCAACGTGTAATGAACGAATGCCTCGTAGAATATTACCGTAATCCTCACGCTCTAGCATACCACGATTTAGCTCAGTTACCGCATGTTCAAGACGCTTATCGGCATCAGCACCGAATGACAAACCTTGCTCGCGGGCCGTGTTCACACCGCTAATCACGTTCATCGTAAATTGGTGCAACACTTCGATTGGTGCCAATTCAACAACACGGTTCGTGATAGTTGGCTCGAAGTCATTCAACATATCCGTGATGGCCATAAACTCATCAGGACGGATGGCACCTGCCACCACGATATCCAATTGTTGGAAGAACGTGATGATTTCAGGGTCGTTTGCGAAACCAAACACTTCCGCTTCACGGTGCATTGATTGAATCAATTGACCCAACATACGAATGTTTGACTCACGGAAAGCCGGCACAAAGCGGATAAATGACTTAATGACCGTCTCGTAGTCAGCAGCCGTCAAATCATCTTCGGTACGCTCACGCATCCCCTTCAACGCCATTTCGATCACTGGATCTTCCCCAGCAACTGCATATGAATCAACGATGTTAGCGGCAACCTTCTTCAACATTTCGCGGTTACCTTCGTAGAAACGCAACGGTGCGAACATCAAACGCGTACGGAACTCCGTCAAACGCGCTGACAAATCAGCAACCGTGTCGCCTTCCTTAAGGTCCTTCGCCATGTTCAAAATGCGCGTACGATCTGCTTCGTACAACTCATTTTCACGCACATCAATCACTTCAGCCAACTTGTCCATGCGGGCCAAAACTGACTCTGTTGCCTCAACCATGGCTTCAGGGTGCATGATGTCGCAGTCCCAACCAAACTTCTTACTGATTGTGTCCTTAGGTTCGGCGTTGATCTTCTTTTCAAGCTCTAAATCTGTTAGTTCTCCAAGTCCTTGCATAATTTTCACCTCAATTATTTGGTATCTCTACCCACTACTTCTATTAAGACTATCGTACCTAATAAATGTTGGGTAATTGATATGAAAATACGAAAAACGCTGGCCTTTTTCGTAAAAGACCAGCGTAAATTTCTATTCTTGATCATATTGCCATTCATCTGGGAAGCGGAATGTGCCATTCGTACGCAAGAGCGCTGATGGGTACAACTCCTTCACCATGAAGAATTCAGGCGTGATTTCAAAGGCTGGCTTAACGCCAAACTCTGTTGAACGAATGTAGCCAAATTGGTTCCAGTAACCCGGCCAACCGATGGCTGCCAAAACACCGTACCCAGCGAAACGGGCCACAATTTCAGCTTCTTCAACCAAGCGCCAGCCTAGGCCACGGCCACGGTGAAGTGGGTCAACCACTACTGGTCCAACAACACCGACTGCTGTGCCGGTGCGGTTATCTGAAACCGTCGCAGCTGATACGATGACGTAACCCAAAATTTCGTCACCACGCTTGGCTACGATTTCAATTGGCTTGCGACCAAATGGGTTGCCCGCGCGCAAACGGCGCACCAATTGTTCTTCTTCACCAGTGCTGTAGTTGGCATCGTCAAACGCACTGCGAATAATCTTGTCGACTTGGTCGAAATCCTTATCGCCCAAGAATTCAAACGTCACATCCAATAATGGATGCGTTTCATTCATTTGGCGCATTGGGAAGCGGTCAAAGATGTAGCCCAATTGCTTCATGAAGCGCAACTTTTGCGCATCCCCATGACGCAACTTCTCACTACGATCTGGGTCGCCAATCAAGTGACCAAACAAGTTGTACAAATCGTACGTCGTGAGCACATGGAACTCAGGTTCAGTGTGCGTGAAGATGAATTGACCTGGCAACTTATGCCCAATTAATGGCTCGACCGCACTTTGTGGCATAAAGGCAACTGACAACGTGTCATCAGTGTTTGAGAACACCAACTCCGGCATGTCCAAACGTTCAAAACCGACCGTGCGCATCACGGATTCAATCATCAATTCATTGTCGATAACATCATCATTCAAAATCAACGGTGCCAACTTACTATCCAAGTCATATCCTGACAAGATTTCCAATGCAAATCCGCCTGATACGATTGGTGTGATATTGGCTTCATTCAACGAACGCACCAATTGTTCAAATTGTGTATAGCGCTTCACATCCATTTCGGTGCGCCCTCCTATCTCAAAGTTCAGTACTTTAATTATACCCCACAAGGCTACTTGTAAGCTTGCCTTAACTCACGGAGCATATCTTTCGTCTCCACATCATAGCCGTATCGCTCATTTTCCTTGGCTACGGTTGGCGCATCGTGCACGTAACCCAAGCCTTCGTAGACCAAATTGCGGTACAAGTCCAAGTATGGCAAACCACGTTCTTCAGCAAGGGCCATTTCAGCTGCTTGGTCGTATGCGACCGTGCGGAAATCTGTCGCGAAACGCGTCCCTTCGATGTCCAACATCAAGTAACGAGCTTCGCGGTTTCGACGCATCTTACGCTTCAATGAAAATGGGCTGCCGACTGAACCAGGGTTCAAAATGGCTCGACCATCCGAAGCCGTGCGATAAATCATTTGGTGTGTGTGACCATAGATAGCAACATCCGCATCACGCCCCAAGAATAGCGCATCAAAATAATACTGATCACTCATCGGCAACAATTCATGACCCGCATTCTTGTTTGGCATATTGTGCGACAACGTGAAGGTTAAATCTTCAACGTTACGTGTATCAGATACTGGCAATGCCATGATAAAGTCGTAATCTGCTTTTGGCATGTGTTGCATGACAAAGGCTGACAAACGTGCCGTGTAAACACGCGTTGGCTTGTTGTAGTCCACCGTTCGCTCCAACGCTGCGAACATGAAGTCATCCCAGTTACCGCGTAGCCAAACCGTCACGTTTAGCTCGCGCAACATTTCAACCACATCATGTGCGCCAGGTCCTGGCATAAATAAATCGCCCAAGAACCAGAATTCATCAGCACCTTGCGCTTTAGCGTCCGCAATCGTTGCTGCCAACGCCGTTACGTTACCGTGGACGTCAGATAATACTGCCACCTTTGTCATGTCACACACCTCCATTTCGTTACTGCTATTGTAAGCGCAAAAAAGCCCCAATTTCCGTGAAAAGGGAACTGGGGCTAAAAGTCACGATATCTACTTTGGACGGTGAAAATCGTGACTAGCTTTTTCTATTCAAAATAAAGAAGCTCTTGCGATGCTTCGCTACAATATTAGTCTACAACATAGCGCCGGCACTTTCAATCTAAAGTGCCGGTGCTATTTAACTTAAATCATCTTACGATCTGATTGTTGCAACTTCTTCTCGAAACGGCCCAACACACGGCTGATACCGAACGTCAAAATGAAGTAGATTGCAGCTGTAATCATCAATGGAATAAATGGCTTAAATGAGGCACCTTGCACCACTGACGTTTGGAACGTCAATTCACCAACACCAATAACTGAGACAACTGAACCTTCCTTGATAACCGTCACAAACTCGTTACCCAAAGCCGGCAAGATGTTTTTAATGGCTTGTGGCAACACCATAAAGCGCATCGTTTGCATCTTCGTGAAACCAAGTGAACGCGCAGCTTCGGTTTGACCAGCTGGCACAGCTTGAATTCCTGAACGAATAATTTCAGCAACATACGCAGCTGAGTTCAAGAACATGGCAATCGCACCAGCCATGAAGCTTGAAACATCCAACCCGATAACCTGCGTTCCAAAGTACACAATGAACACTTGAATCAAAAGTGGCACACCACGGACTGCCTCAATATAGGCAACGGCCAACCACTTCAATGGCTTCACGCTTGAAAGCTTCATCAAGGCCAATAGCACACCAAGAATAATACCGAAGAACACACCGATGACCGCCAAGCCGACAGTGTAAAGCGTTCCCTTAGCAAAGTAAGGCGCGTACTTTTCGAAGAATGACTCCTTGTGGTTCATCAACGCAATCGCGTCGTTCTTCCACTTTTCTAGTGGATCACCGATAACGTGCTTTTCCAAGATGTTATCAACCTTGCTTTGCAAAACCGTTGCGTTCTTAGCCATCACAACTGAAGAACCGTTCGTTTCACCTGGCAACGTAGCCTTCGCAACCGCAAATTGGTTACTTTGGTCCATGTAGCTGTCAGCCGTCGTATCCGGCACAACCACACCATCAACCTTACCTTGCGTCAATTGCGTCACGGCATCGTTTACCTTCTTCAATGACACAACCTTCTTGGCATCAACTTGCTTGGCCGCATCTTCTTGAATTGACGAAATTTGGGCAGCCAACGTGGCCTTCTTCAAGTCGTTCAAGTTAGCCAACTTATTCGCGTTCTTCTTAAGCGTCATGACCACGTTCTTATCAACGAAGTATGGTTCTGAGAAGGCCACTTCTTGTTCACGCTCAGGCGTCGCGGTCATACCGGCCACAACCATGTCGACCTTACCCGTCTTAACAGCGCCAAGCAATGCGTCAAAACTCATTTCTTGGACGACCAACTTCACACCCAAGCGCTTAGCAATTTCATTGGCAACTGAGATGTCAAACCCAACAATCTTGTCCTTACCGTTCACCGTTGTGTGGAACTCGTATGGCGCGTAATCCGCTGACGTTCCAACAATCAACTTACCGCTCTTTTCGATTTTTGAAAGAACTGGATCCGTTTCAGCAGCTTGGACAGACGTCAAACCGGCAAAGGAACCAATCATTAATAATGTCGCCATGACAGCCGTCATGACTTTTAATACCCACTTATGCATATAACTCATTCTCCCTTTGTCTTACAACATCTTTGCCAAGAAACTTTGCGCACGCTCTGAATCTGGATTTTCGAAAAATGCTTCTGGATTATCATATTGCGTCATATCACCATCAGCCATAAACCAAATCTTTGACGCTACTTCACGGGCAAAGCCCATTTCGTGCGTGACAACCAACATCGTCATACCTTCTTGGGCCAACTCACGCATCGTCTTCAAAACTTCACCGACCATTTCAGGGTCAAGCGCTGACGTTGGCTCGTCAAACAACATAATCTTAGGGTTCATTGCCAAGGCACGCGCAATCGCCACACGTTGTTGTTGTCCACCTGACAATGAAGCTGGATATGCTTGTGCCTTTTCAGCCAAGCCAACCTTTGCTAGGAACTTTTCAGCAATTTGCGTTGCTTCATCATCAGCCATCCCCTTCACCTTCAACAACGCAATCTTAACGTTGTCGATAACTGACATGTTTGGGAACAAGTTGAAGCTTTGGAATACCATCCCCATATCTTGGCGAATCTTATCCAATTCAGTTTCAGTTGCCTTTGAGATATCTTGACCATCAAAGATAACCTCACCTGACGTTGGTCGATCCAACACATTCAAGCCACGCAACAATGTTGACTTTCCAGTTCCTGAAGGTCCAAGCAATGCAATCACGTCACCCTCTTCAACAGATGCATTGATATCTTTCAAGATGACCTTGTCACCGTATTCTTTGTGGAAGTTTTTAATCGTTAAAATCGCCATAACGTTTTTCCCCGTTTCATATTCGATGGATAAATATTAACAGGTAACGAAAATTTATGCAATAACTTTATTTATTTCTGCATAAATATCACTCGAAACATGCAAAAAACGCTACTGCAGCAACTGCAATAGCGTTTTTATCCCCTGTGAGAGAGTTTAATTATTATTGGGCAATGTTTTGTGAAATTGAAGCTTCGTCTTCATGCCAACCCTTAGCGTGGGCACGTGAACGAAGGTCTGCTTCGATTTGCTCAAGTGATTGGTTACGCGTTTCGATTGTGAAGTACTTAACGAACGCAATAGCTGCGATACACAAAACGGCGTATCCGATGAACAATGAACCAGTTCCGAAGAAGTTCAACAATGGTGGGAACGTCAATGAAACGATGGCATTTGCAGCCCAGTTAACAACGGCTCCAAATGAGTTACCCAAACCACGGATGTTCAATGGGAATGACTCACCGATCATAACCCACATAACTGGTCCCCAAGTTGCTGAGAAGAAGGCGATGTAAATCGTCAACGCAACAGCACAGATGTATGAGGCAGCTTGTGATTGACCTGAGAAGTGCATTGAGAATGACATGATGAACAATGAAATACCCATTCCCCAGGCACCCCAGATCAACATCTTCTTACGGTCAACCTTGTCCATCATCTTCATGGCTACCCAAGTAACGATAACGTTGAAGACACCGATTCCGATGTGGGCAATCAAGGCAGCACTAACACCGAAACCAACATCAGTAAAGATTGTTGGGGCATAGTACAAAACTGTGTTACATCCCATGACTTGTTGGAAGATAGCCAATCCCATTGCCATAATCAACACTGGGCGAGCCATGATACCGAACAATTCCTTGAATCCACCGTTAGCCATTGAAGCTTGCAACTTAATGTCAGCCAATTCAGCTTGTGCAGATTCTGAGTTATCTTGCAATTGCGTCAAAACTGCCAAAGCTTCGTCGTCTTGACCCTTACGAACCAAGTAACGAGGTGATTCCGGCAAGGCAATTCCACCGAAGAACATGATGATTGAAGGCACAGCAGCCAATCCCAACATCCAACGCCATCCTAGATCAAAGCCAGACAAAGCGTAGTTTGAGATGTAGGCCAACAAGATACCTGTCATGATCATCAATTGGAACATGGTTCCGATTCCACCACGCTTATCGGCGGGTGCCAATTCTGACAAGTAAGTTGGAATCAAGGCTGACGCACCACCAACGGCGATACCCAACACAATACGTGAAGCAACCAATAGCTCAAAGTTGTGAGCAACTGATGATCCCAAAGCTCCGATGATGAAGATGATTGATGAAACCATCAACAACTTACGACGACCATACTTATCTGAAGATGGTCCAATAATTGCGGCACCGATAATGGCACCAAGCAACACGGCTGAAACAACCCAACCTTGTTGCCATTCACCCAGGTTCAATTGCTTTTCAATAAATAAAATAGCTCCAGAAATAACACCTGTGTCATATCCGAAAAGCAATCCCCCAAGGGCCCCAAAGAAATAAATTAAATTAGTCGATAGCGACTTCTTTTCCGTCTGCATGCTTATTCTCCCTAACGTAAACATAAAGCAATAAGTTAGTTTGCCCATAAAACTAACTCTCAACACCCTAAATAATACAACTTTTGAAAGCGTTTGCAAGTATTTTCTCACAAAAGTTAAAAACTTCACAAAACAGGCAAAAACGAGTGCCCATTACTGGACACTCGTTGCTTGAAGTACTAGAATACCGGACGCTTCTCCGTTGTAACGAAACTGGCAGCCTTTGGCGCCCCGAAACGCGGCTCTCCGTGGGCATTGACCACAAAAGTAAAACTGGCCAACTTTTGCATTTCTGCCGCCACCTGCGCACCCGTTAACGTCTCATCGACATCTGCCATCTTCAAAATTGCCTTTTGATTTGGCTTCTCTGGGTTAGTTGATTCAAACACCATCTTCAATTCCTTCATGGGACACCTCCTAGAATGCTACTGGCACGTCTTTGCGTTCAGACGTTACAATCGTTTCGATGCTCGTTTCCAACCCGAGTAGCATCATCACGGTTGCCAAACGATGTAGCTGCGCCGTTGATGTTCCCTTCGCTACCTTGAAACGGCGGTTGATTGGCTTGTCTTCACGATCAAGCCCCAAAATACGCACGGTCATACGGTTATCGACCTTCTTTTCCATCTTATCCATCTGTCATCCTCCTTGAATTCAGCAATGAGTACGTGGCCACTTACTCGACTTATCAGCTGTTATTTGCTGACACTTATACTAACGAATCCGAGGGGTTAAAATGTCGCACAAAACGAAAAAGACTCCACAAACAATTGTGACGTCTCTCTACTTATGCAGATGCGACAAGGCATCTTCAAATTTTTCTTCTAACTTCATGCCCCAGGCAGTCCAAGCCACTGCAACCCATGCAACGAACAAGAAAATCACCACGGCTGCTGCCCCAATTTCTGAGACAACCGCATTCAAACCGATACTTTCAAAGATAACCATGTCTAAGAAGAACAATAGTGGTCCTGCTAAGACAAGCCCCAGGGTCATCGTCAAAGTATCTTCCCGGCGGTCACGTTCTTGCGCTACCTCACAGGCACCGGTCTGCAACATCTCCATCAACTCAGGTTTAGAAACAATCTGTAAATCTCCCGCTTCATATGCCGAAAATTCTTGTTTAAAAGCCATCGCGTCCTCAATGTGATCCCCGATACTGAATGGCGCAATCAGTTTTGTTAAGTTAGGCCGTGATAGACGTACTAATTTTTCAATTAAAAAATCAGACGTGCCATCTGGAAAATAAAACGTTAACGTATCCTTTTGCTGATTAACGACATAGTACATAATTGCCTCCCCATATAAAACTCCGAAGCGATTTGTACCATCATTATCCTATTGTTACGTTTATGTTTCAAACAATCTGCTTTAGTTCACGCGGACGGCCATCTTTTGGCGGCGACGTGCAAAACGAATCCAATCGTAAGCGTTAAAAATCATCATGCCGACAAAAAAGCTCACATACACGCGGCCAACCATAGGTACGATGATTGAAAAAATCCATACCATACAAATAGCGCATTGAAAGCGTCAAGAGGCCGAATACAACTGATACAAGTGCAAACATTACCGCTGTTTCACGCAAATCTTCCATGATTTTGGTATACATAATCATCACCGTCCCATTTCTCGTAAATTCAATATAATTATCATAATCTGAAAATGAGTTTATTATTTGAAACACATGAGAAACGAGCACCGTCGATTATCATAAATCCGAAATTTAGGAGCACACTTTCGTCACGAATGGCGCCAAATACTTCTATTTTGCGAATTTATTACAGTTAAAAACCCGTTGTCTTCAGCCACCACAGCCAAAAACAACGGGTTTCAATAACCAATTAATTTTTAATCCAGATTCATTGCAGAAAATGCAGGTGCCGGTTCTTTGTCACCGTTAGCAATTTCTGCCTTCAAACGGCGTACAACCTTAACCCAGGCTGGCACCAAGAAGACCAATGATCCAATCCAAGCCAATGGGTTCGCCAAGCTGGCTCCGAAGAAACCAAACCAAACAACCAATGAGAAGGCGGCCACTGAACGAACCACCATTTCACCAACACCGGCAAGCGTTGGTGTCTTAACGTCACCCAAACCTTGCAACGTGTAACGAAGCACGAACAACGTTGCTAGGATGGCGTACAATGGACCATTTGCCCAGAAGTACAATTGTGCCAAATCCATAACCGTGTGTTGTCCGGCACCGACGAACAGCGTGACTAGGCTACGGCCAAATGCGATTTCAAGAATACCAAGCAGTGTTCCCACGCTCATCCCCAAAATTAAAGCAATCTTCACACCAACCAAGATACGGGCGTACTTGCGCGCACCGAAGTTTTGCGCCGAATACGTTGCCATTGTCACACCAAATGACATCACCACCATAATGATGATTTGGTCGACCTTTGACGCTGCCGTATTCGCAGCAACCGCATCCGTACCAAGCGTGTTAACGGCTGCGGCCAACGTCACTGAACCAATCGCAATGATTGATTGCTGGAATCCCATTGGCACCCCAGCTAGCATGTGCTGATGCAATTCACCCTTAGGCAACTTGAAGTCAGAACCCGTTAAGTGCAACGTATCCGTATAACGACTGATGTGCCAGTGTGACGCTGCGATTGACACGAACTGTGCCAAAACTGTCGCAAAGGCCGCACCTTCAACACCCCAACCGAACTTCAAAATCAAAATCAATTCTAGTGAGATGTTGAAAATCATGCCGACCACCAAGTAGTACAGTGGCGCTTTACTGTCACCAACCGCACGCATGGCGTTAGAAATGATGTTATACCCCATCGTTGCAATTGTTCCTGCCAAGATGATGACAATAAACACCCGCGCTTCTGCGAAAATATCCGCTGGCGTTTGCATCAATCGTAGCAATGGATCAATGAACACTAAGCTAATAATCGTCAAGATAATTGACATGATAATACCGGCAACGATACTCGTAGCATACGATTGACGCACACCCTTCATATCACCAGCCCCAAAACGCTGTGCCGTGATGATTGACATACCCGAGCTAAACCCTTGTACGAAACCCATTACCAAGAATTGAATCGCACCAGTCGCTCCAACGGCCGCCAATGACGTCACACCCAAGGTTTGTCCAACAACCAACGTATCGGAAATGTTGTACATCTGTTGTACTAAGTATCCGATCACCAATGGAATAGTGAACATGACAATCAACTTAAGTGGACTGCCCTTCGTTAAATCATTCATTTTTAAACTACTCCCCCGCTAACTTTAAACCTTATTAATTCATAGTATAGAGTAGATTTGTTTAAAATGTGAACTTTAACGAAAATAGACCGATGTTGTAACTTTTTGTAATAGTTTTAGTCATTTCGCGACACGATAAACAAAAAGCGCCTGCCAATAGGCAAGCGCTCATGTTTTTGATTACAAAGTAATGTTCTTCTCGGCAAGTTGCTTTTGCACTTCTGGGTGCGCCATGAACTCGTCGTAAGTCGTCTCGGCACGGTCGATTGCACCTTGATCTGAAACCACGATAATGTGATCCGCAATCGTTTGGGCAAACGTGTGGTCGTGAGACGTGAAGATGATACCACCCTTGAAGTTAATCAAACCATCGTTCAATGACGTGATTGACTCCAAGTCCAAGTGGTTAGTTGGGTCGTCCAAAACCAAAACGTTTGGCTTCGTCAACATCAACTTAGACAACATAACGCGGACCTTTTCTCCTCCAGACAAAACGTCCAAAGTCTTTTCCGCATCTTCACCCTTGAACAACATACGTCCCAACAAACCACGCAAGAACGTGTTGTCGCTTTCTTCCTTAGAAGCAAAGTCACGCAAGTAGTCCAAGATTGGCATCTCAGGCTTAGGGAAGTTCACGTTCATGTCCTTAGCCAAGTAATCGTGAGACGTCGTAACACCCCAAGTTACTTCACCAGAATCTGGCGTGTCGTTTCCAGCAATGATGTCCAACAATGCCGTAGCGGCAACGTCGTTTTCAGCCATAACTAGGGCCTTCTCATTAGGGCGAACCGTGAATGAGATGTTGTCCAACAACTTAACACCATCAACCGTCTTTGAAACGTTCTCAACGCGCAACATATCGTTTCCGATTTCGCGTTGGATTTCAAAGTTGATGTATGGGTACTTACGCGTTGAAGGTTGGATGTCATCAAGCGTGATCTTTTCCAATTGCTTCTTACGTGAAGTAGCTTGCTTTGACTTTGAAGCGTTTGCTGAGAAACGGGCGATAAAGTCTTGCAATTCCTTGATTTGCTCTTCCTTCTTGGCATTTGCTTGTGATTGCAAACGTTGTGCCAATTCTGAAGATTCCTTCCAGAAGTCGTAGTTACCAACGAACAACTTGATCTTACCGAAGTCAACGTCCAAAATCATCGTTGAAACGGCGTTCAAGAAGTGACGGTCGTGGGAAACAACAATAACGATGTTTTGGTAGTCAGCCAAGAAGTCTTCCAACCAAGCAATCGTCTTCGTGTCCAAACCGTTGGTAGGCTCGTCGAGGATCAAGATGTCTGGGTTACCAAACAATGCTTGCGCCAACAAAACCTTAACCTTCGTTACTTCGGGAAGGTCGGCCATCATCGTGTAGTGTTGGTCTTCAGAAATTCCCAAGCTTTGCAACAATTGTGCAGCTTCAGTTTCAGCTGACCAACCGTTCAACTCTTCGAAACGCGCTGACAACTCACCAACCTTGATACCATCTTCGTCAGTGAATGGGTCGTGCGTGTAAATTTCATCCATTTGGTTCTTAACGTCATACAATTCCTTGTGTCCTTGCATAACAGTGTCCAAGACCGTGAACTCGTCGAAAGCAAAGTGGTCTTGTACCAATGATGACATACGCTCGTTAGCCTCCATTGAGACCGTTCCAGTCGTTGGTTGGAGCTTGCCTTCCAAGACCTTCAAGAACGTTGACTTTCCAGCTCCGTTGGCACCGATAACACCGTATGTGTTACCAGGCGTGAACTTCAAGTTAACGTCATCGTATAGCTTCTTACCAGTAAATGATACTGATACGTTTGAAACAGTTAGCATATTTGTTTACGTTTCCTTTTCTCGTTTTTAATGTCATTTCCTATTATACCGAAATTATGAACATTTTTGGGTATTGGTTTTAAAAAACGGCAACAAGTCACCTCGTTGCCGTCTGATATTTAATTGCGCTTGTATAGTGAAGCAAAATAAATTGCTGCTTCGATAATCGCGATGAAAAACGAGACTGGTAGGTTTAGTACGTAAGATAGTACCAACGCTGACCAGACACCCGCTACTGAGAACAGTACTGCCAGGCCGATAATCTGCCAAACGGTACGTCCCCAGCGCATTGCAGCACTGGCTGGCAGAATCATCAAGATGAAAATCAACAATGATCCTACGATTTGAGCAGAAACCGCCACCGTCGTCGCCATCAAGCCTAAAAACGCCACTTCGATAAGTTGGATGTTCTTCAAACTGAAGACTGCCGTGTCATAATCGAATGCATAGTGACGCAATTGACGGAACATCAATAGGCTAGCTAGTAATACAAGCAATGCCAAAATTACCACTTCAATGACGTCAGTGCGACTAATGCTGAAGATCGAACCGAATAAAATACCGGTTGCGGCTGTCGCATTTTTATTTGAAAGTGACAAGAATGCAATTCCCAAACCAATTGCCACCGCACTGACGGCCGAAATCAATGATTCAGAACGCTTTTCTTTGATACCTAACTCACCGACGGTCATCGAGGCAACTACTGAGAACAGTAGCATTCCCACCAACGGTGACCAGCTCATAAAGAGCGCAAATGACGCCCCCGCAAAGCCGATTTCACTCAACGTGTGGGTCAAAAACGACATGCGACGCGCCACAACGAACGTGCCGACCACCGCACTCACAATGGCAATCAATGTCCCAGCCACTAAAGCATTTTGCATAAATGGATAACTAAGCATGATCTTGATTACCTACCTTCAACTTTGAAATGTCGAGATTAGCAATTTCACCAAACTCACTACCTTGTGGTGTTAGGAGCAAATAATCATCCGCATAACGTTGGATAATCTCCAAATCGTGACTAACCATAATCACCGTAATGTCATGGTGTGCTTGATAGTCACGAATAACATCCATCAATTCAAACTTCGCCACATTATCCAAATTAGCCGTCGCTTCATCAAGAATTAAGACATTTGGGTCTTGCACCAATGCTTGGGCCAAATATGCGCGTTGACGTTCACCACCAGAGGCGGTATCAATGCGACTTTTAGCCAGATTTGTTAAATGCGTATCGGCCAAAACGTGGTTTAGTTTCTCTTTTTCAGCTGCCGTTAGCCATGGACGCATCCCACGGTCGAAACTCAAGGCAACAAAATCTGAGATGCGGAGCGGAAATGCCTGCATATCTGGGCGATATTGGGGCACATAACTAATCGCACGGTCCGCTTCGCTGGTTTGCCAGTCAAATTGTCCGGCAGATAATGGTAACTGGCCTAACAGCGCACGAAGTAACGTTGTTTTTCCAACACCATTATCACCAATCAGTGCTAATACGTGCCCATTTTCTAGTTTAAAATCAACGTTTTTGTACAGCCATCGGTCGCCAAATTGCATCCCGATGTTTGAGCCAATTAATAATGTCATTCGTTCAATGCCTCGTCTAATGCCGCCAATTGTTCATATTGCCATTCGGCGTACGTCTTACCGGCCGGCTTCGTTTCTGTCGCCTGGACAACCAGTACATCATGTTTCTTTGCATAAGTCATGGCTTGCTTCGCCAACTTACCCGTCGACTGTGGGTTGTAGATTACAACGGATACCTCACCAGCATCGATTGCTGCATTCCAATTGCGAATATCTTCAGGCGTTGGGTCTTGGTGCTCATTGACTGCCTTCGAGAACGATTGATTCAAGACATTAGCGCCTAAATCAATCAACGTGTTATCAAAGACAGGCTCCGTCGCCATGACGTTCTTCCCTTGCAAGTCTTGCTTAACCTGTCGTTGCATAGCGGTTAAATCAGTCATGGTTGCCATATATTTATCCGCATTCTTTTGGAAATAAGCGTGCTTACTTGGTTCTAACTTACTATAAGTCTTAACAAGTTGCTTTGACAAGCGTGCCGTCACGTCCGTCTTATACCAAAAATGCTCATTACCGTCTGATTCTTCTTCATGATCGTGATCATGCGCTTCAGCTTCATCATGGTCATGCTCGCCTTCAAAATCGTACAGCTTAGCTAGGTTAATAGCCTGTGCATCACTATTTTGCTTAGCGAAATTCACACTCCAGTTATCAAAACCACCACCATTTGAAATGATGACATTAGCCTTTTGATAAATCTTAGCATCAGCTGACGTTGGCTCAAATTCATGCGGATCCATATCCGGCTTGTCCATAATATTCGTGACTGAACCTTGGTTCCCTAAGACAGCCTTTGCAATTTCACCGTAGCTATCCAAACTTGAGACGACCTTAATCTTACCGGTTTGATTCGCCGTTTGTGTTCGATTAATGCTTGTGAAAATAACCATGCCAATCATCACAACAACGGCAACTGCTGGAATAGCCAACAGCCATGGATGCTTCTTATTGTTCATGATTTCCTCCATTTAGTCGATCGGCAACCAACGTCAAAAAGTGACTAATGGTCGTTTGGTCTTGTTCCGTAAAGACAGCAAAGACGCTTTGATACTCCGCTAACGTTTCACGATGGCGTTGCGCGTGGGCCGTCGCCATTGAAATCCCCAACGTCGTCAATGACCAACGTGACACACGACCATCATCAGGATCTGGCACCACATTGACCATCGGATCATCAACCGTATTGAGACCCTTCATCGCCTTGGTAATCGCGGCGGCTGACACATGCAAGGCATGCGCAAGTTCTGTATTTGTTTGTGGGCCGTTTTGAGCCAACAACATCAACACGTGGCCTTGGGTCGTTGTAATGGGTGAATTTGCATCCCCCAACAAAATCTCGCGTTGATTTTCAGCAAGCAAGCGCACGTCATTTAAAAAATGATCCAATTGTTCTGCATACTCTTCAGTCGCCATACCGTCACCTTTATCCTTTACCGGTTAATTAACCAGTAAAGGATACCACACGTGACAAAAAATTAGCAAGCTGAAATCTAAAAAAGCGCTGACTTTTACGTCAGCGCTTCGCGTTATTATTGATTTTTTGCCATATCCTTTGCAATCAAAGCTGCATATTGAACAGAACCTGTTGGATTAGGGTGAACGTGGTCACCGCCAAGCCAATCGCCGTGGTCCTTGACCAAGTCGGCCCAATCAACGATGTGCAAGTTATGATACTTTGCTTTTTGTTGCTCTAAGAATTGGTTATTTGCATGAACCCATGCGCGGTCTGCATAACCATTTACCCAGTACACGGTACGGTTACCAATGATTTGCATAATCTGATCAAAGACGTTTTGACCAATCGCACCGTTCGTACCAATTGAAATCACAACCGCTGGTGCCAAAACACCCTTGTTTACGTATGATTGCAAGACCGTTGGGACAACGTATGGTTGGCGACCAACTGCCGCATCAGCCACAGTATTCGGCATCAACTCTTGCAAATCAGGCGCTACGTCAACCATGACTGAATCACCGATTGCCGTAACCGATTGGTCCTTAATGGCTGCGTACTCCTTGTCGGTTAGGCCGTACTTTTGTGCCAATGGATCAGAACCGGTCGTTGCTTCACTGCTTGAAGAACTGTGCTTATCTGACTTCTTAGCAGGCTTCGCATTATCCTTCTTAGCAGCTTCAAGCGCCTTTTTGTTCGCATCCGCAATCTTATTCTTGTTGGTATTCAACCGCTTTTGCAGGTCTGTCTTGGGGCGAGCACGCCCTGCTTCCTTCGCTGAAACTGCGTTAACAGTCCCCAACATAAATACCGCCGCAATCCCAGCCATAATCTTGGCTGCTCGGCTTTGGAAGAAATGCGCCATCTTTGGTTCACCAGGAGCCAACTCAGGCTTCTTGAAACGACGGAAAACATTTTCCACGTAACGATAACTCACTTCGGCGATACCAAGTACAACGGCAATCTTAATGATATTCATCAAGAAAGAATCGTTGTGACCTGTGAACTTATCGAAGAACACGAATACCGGCAATTGGTACAAGTAAATACTGTATGAGCGTGTTCCAAGATAGTTCAACGGCTTATTATCCAATACCTTACTCAAAAATGAAGCTGGGTGCGCCGTGATGGCAATCAAGCCCGTCACCATCAACGTGAACACAAACATCAAGCCCATGTACGTTGCTTCCCACTGACCGTTTAACCAAAACAGGCCAACCAACGTAAAGGCTAATGATACTGCACCCAACACATTCAAATTACGCTTCGCTTTTGGCTTCAACGTTAATTTCATGTGATTTGATGGCCAAGCAAAGGCCAATGCAGTTCCCAACAATACCGCAAACATACGCGTATCAGAACCGTAATAAGTACGGTTGATATTAGTTGGGTCATAGAAAATCCCCATCAGGATAGCGGAGATAACCGCCAAGCCCAATAGTGACGCAGCGATTGAACTGCGCTTAATCTTCAAGGCCAACACCGCAAAGACCACAATCGGCCAAATCAGATAAAACTGACCTTCAATCGACAATGACCACAAGTGCGTAAACGGTGAAGCGCCACCCCACGAATCAAAATATGAATCACCATGCTTCGTCGCCCAAATATTGTAGACATACGTCATATTCGTCAGGATAATCGCACGCAAGTTATACAACAAATCACGTGCGAATAACCCAATCATCGTTGCTGTCGCAAACAGCATCACAACCAACGCCGGATACAAACGCTTGATACGGCGGCGGTAAAACCCAAGCAGATCAATGCGCCCATTACGATCAAATTCTTGGATTAATAGGTCTGTTATCAAGTACCCCGATAACACAAAAAACAACGGCACACCTAGCCAACCACCGACTAGATGCTCCGGCCACAGGTGAAAGACAATGACGCCGATTACCGCAATCGCTCGCAAACCGTCAAAACCCGTAATATACCGTGGCTTCTTACTACTATTTTGCCCCATTTTTATTCTCTTCCTAAAGTTCAACTACCATTAACAAGACTAATTTCTATCATACCGTTATATGGCAGTGCGTTTCAAGTGAAGATGGCTATGTGTAAAGAAAAACGCACACAGTTATTAACCATGTACGTCATAATTTAATATTTAAATTAATCAACCACTGGTGCCGTCATTGAAGCGCGGAAAATAGCTTCAACGTCAGCTGGTTGCATTGGTGTGTAAACACCTTGCGTCAAGCCACCGTGCTCAACTGCAGCTGCAGCCATCACGTCTAGCTTTGACTCGTCAATGCCAACTTCTGGCAACGTCATTGGAATATCCATTGATTGGTACCAAGCAATCGTCTTGCGGATGGCATCCTTGGCAACAGCCATGTCATCATCCCCTTGCAAGCCCCAAACGTTACGGCCGTATTGGGCAAACTTAGGCGCCGTCTTCTCGTCCAATGCGTATTCCATCCAACGTGGCGTCAAAATAGCCAAACCAACACCGTGTGTGATGTCGTAGAAGGCTGACAATTCGTGCTCGATTGGGTGAACAGTCCAACCAACTGGCTTCCCGGCGTTTTCCAAACCGTTCAAAGCCAATGATGAAGCCCACATCAATTCGGCACGTGACTCGTAGTTATCAGGCTCGTTGAACGCGATTGGTCCGTGCTTGATAACAACCTTCATCAAAGCCTCAGCCAAGAAGTCTTGCAAGTCAACGTTCGCCGTACGGGCAAAGTATTGCTCAAACAAGTGGCTCAAGATGTCTGATGAACCAGCAGCCGTTTGCCACTTTGACACCGTTTGCGTCTCTGATGGGTCCAAGAATGATACTTGTGGAATCAAGTTCATACCCGTCGTTCCCAACTTTTCGTTCGTCTCCATGTTTGAGATAACAGCGTTACGGTTCATTTCTGTACCCGTTGCTGACAACGTCAAAATGTCGACCAATGGCAAGGCCATATCGATCAATGATGGGTTCTTAACAAGGTCCCATGCATCCCCATCATAAGGAACACTAGCTGCGATAACCTTAGAAGCGTCCACAACTGATCCACCACCAACAGCCAAGATAACATCAATCTTGTTGTCGCGGGCCAACTTAACACCTTCACGTACTGAATCAATACGTGGGTTTGGCTCAACGCCAGCCAATTCAGTCACTTCAAAGTCACTCAATTGGTTCATCACACGCTCGTACAAACCTGAACGCTTGATTGATCCACCCCCGTAGACAACCAAAACGCGCTTACCAAACTTTGCAAGTGCCTCTGGCAATTCGCTCAAACGGTCACGACCGAAACGAATGTCAGTTGGCACGAAGAAACGGAAGTTCTCCATGAATACTCACCTCTAATTTAGAATATGTGATTAGTATAACAAAGCAACCAACCTTAGTCACCAATTTTTAATTCTCCGGTGAGACGGATTGGTGCACCACACTTTCCGCAGGCATAACGTAGCTCATTAAGGCGACGCTGGCGATAAATTTCATGGCCATTCTTACAAGTATAGATCCAATAATGCTTGGGTTGTTTGCGGACTTTCGCCTTAGAGGTTGCTGGTGCATAACGCAAACCAGCAATGCGCTGCAATTCCGTCTGAAAATAACGATCCTTATGTTGGTATGGCAAGCCTTGAATGTGATTATGATAGTGCACCAATTCGTGCTTAATGACACCTATCAAGTTTTGCTCATCAAACTCTTCAATCATCAACGGATTGATTTCCAAATTATGCGTTTGGAGCACATAGCGTCCACCAGTCGTTCGCAAACGGCGGTTGAACGTCGCTTTATGCACAAATGGTCGCCCAAAATCAGCCAATGATACTTGTTCGACCAATGCTTGTAGTTCCGAATCGGTCATCGCCACCGGTCCCCTCGATAATTTTTTGGTACTTTCGTCGGCAACTTCAAGGCTTGGCGACGTTTTGTGTTCTTCGTTGTAAATTGACCTAGCGTATCCGCGCTCGCGTCCGTCAACAATTCGTCCACTTGCCAAACGCTCGCATCACCGTAGCTTTGCGCAAACTGCGTCTCATAATAACGGGCAAAGTAATTCATCAACGCAATGCCGGTGTCACTGACAACAACTTGCGTCTGGCGGACAGCTAGCAAACCACTCTTCAACAATGCTTGGGCAACGGCCACATGCTCGTCTGAAAGGCCATCATGATGCTCGCCTGCGCTAACTAGCCAATGCTTACCGCGCTTTTCAAGTTGCTGCTTTAGCCCTGGTTGTGACCACCAACGCAACCACGTATACATTTGGAACGTAAAGGGCTGGAAGGATTCACCGGCGACAATTTTGCGTACCCAATCACCAACTTCGGAAGCTTGTTCCAAAAATTGCGTTTGGAGCACCGGCATCTTTTGCCAATTGCCACCTAAACGTTGTGCAACACGCAACACTTGAAAGGCCGGCTTCTCGTGCGCCACAAAGCTCACGTACACACTGGCTGAATGACGTGCTGATTGCACGCTCACCAAATCAACGTCCGGTTCAGTAACGCGGGCAGCGTTTTGCTGAATGAATTGTTGCCAAATACGCCGGCTCGCCACTTCTTCGTGATCCAAGAAGCTAATCGTCACCTTCTGGTCCGCCTTCGGGTGCTGATATGGCTGATAGATATCCGCACGTGTATCCGTCACAGCGACACGAATCGCAAACCCTGCATCTTGGTTACGCCCAAGTTTCACGCGTGGTGGCCGTATTTTCTTATAACTTGCGACTTTCTTCGCCATAGCATCCTCCTAAAATTGTTCTAATAGCTTATCAGTTAGATTGGCATCCTTGAGCCAGCTCGTCAAAAATTGCTCGCGATTACGCAAATACAACTTACCAAACTCATCAATTAAGGCGTGGAATTCACGAGCTTCATCCGGCGTGAAATCAGAATTCATCATTACAACCTTTTGCACTTTTTCATACGTCAGCTTTTCAGGGCCACCCAAGAAATTCATCAGGCGACGTGAATAGGAATCCGCGATAAATTGGGCCCGACCAAAAATATAGACCAGCCACACATCAGCCGTCTCATTACCGATTCCTGACACAGCACGGATACGCTTACGTAGTGTTGGTGTGTCGAGCTTTTGTAGTTCGCTCAAATCAAAGTCGTATTCCGCAAAGAATTGCAACGACGCACGCAAGTACTTGGCCTTGCTACGGTACAAACCAGCCTCAAAAATCAGTTGCTCCAACTCTTCCTGAGACATGGCCGTCAAAGTCGCTGGATCGAAATTCGTTTCGCGCCCAACCTTTTCAATAACCGGATCAACCGTCTTAGCAGAAGCATTTTGAATCAAAATACTCCCAACAATCGTTTCCATCCAGCGTTCAGCCGGCTACCAGCGTTGTGGTCCCATTTGATTATAAAGTTGTTGATACAACCCACGAATATCCAGCGTCTTCATCTCTTAAATCTCACTTTTTCCAATAATAAAAGGCTAGAGTTTAGACTCTAACCTTTTTACTTACTATCTATTATAGTTCATCATCTTCATCTGATGTTGATGCGGTGTACGTTGCACGGGCTCCGTAGCGACGTTCGCGCGTCAATTCAATGTAGAATTCTGCCATCGTGGCGTTATAGTATGGCACAACATAAATAGCGGCCAAACCAAACGTCAAAGCAACCAAAATCCACCAACCGATAAAGCTCAATTGTAGCCAGAACAAGCGCAACTTGTATCCTGCCATCAATTCTTGTGAGCGTAGCAAGTATTCAGACAAGTTCGTAATTTCAACGCCTTGCTTGTGGTCTTCCGCATAGATCAACGGTGCTTGTGAATAGCTAAATGACTTGACGATTCCTGGGATAATCAATACCAACGTCCACAAGAATGTAAATAGGAAACGTAGCCCTAGCAATACCACAACGTCGACAATCGTGCTGCGACCCCAGAACTTTAGTCCATCGGCAAATGGTTGCTCAGGCACTTCCTTGTTACGACCCCATTCAACGAATGCCCACATAGCGCCCAAACCAAAGACACCGAAAGCAATTTCACCAACCATGTTAGTTGTGAATAGGCGGAACAAAAATTGTAGTGATTCACCAAACGTCATCGTCGTTTGTGCAAATGACACCACTGGCGCTTGGTTCCCATCCCATACTGATGATAGAATCTGCCAAATGATTAAGAACATTGACAATTTAATTGAAACATTGAAGGCCGGCCCTTTTACCCGATTACGAGCACGTGCCTTCAGATCATAATTAGTTAGCATAACCCTTTTCCTCATATATAATCGTTTTTCACAATGTATAGTGTACCATATTCCGGCTTACCACTTCTCAGCGCAACAAAAAAGACGATAAGCAAACGCCCATCGCCTTCATTAGCTGGGATAGCTGGATTCGAACCAGCGATACACGGTACCAAAAACCGATGCCTTACCACTTGGCCATATCCCAATGATTTTTCAACAGAAAATATAATACAACCGCTTACAAAAAGTGTCAAGCATTAGAGCATAAAGAAACGGTTTTCTTGCAGAACAAGAAAATTGGTTGCCCGGAGATAAGACAGAAAAATCTCTGTACGCTGTAAGCGTGCGGAATTTTTTAGGCTTATCGCAGTGGCGACCAAAGTTTCGTCAGGCGTTTAAACAGAGCATAGAGAAATGTTTTTCTCGCAAAGCGAGAAAATCGGCTACCCGGAGATAAGACGAAATAATCTCTGTACGCTGCAAGCGTGCGGAATTATTTTGACTTATCGCAGCCGATCTTAAAACAAGCAATTATGCACAAAAAAAGCCGGCAAGCGTATTCGCTCACCGACTTCCATCAGCTGGGATAGCTGGATTCGAACCAGCGATACACGGTACCAAAAACCGATGCCTTACCACTTGGCCATATCCCAATGATGCGATGGGGGCTATAGGATTCGAACCTATGAACCCGAAGGAATGGATTTACAGTCCACCGCGTTTGACCAGACTTCGCTAAACCCCCGCAACAACTTTTATATAATACCAATTATTTCAAACCTTGGCAACCCCTTTTTTGAAATTAATTGATTTTTAGTTGTCGCAACTCAAATTAAGACCGTTTTTATCGGTTCTTTCGTTGATAATTTTCGTCGAAGTATCGACCCTCACGGATATCCTCAGGCATACCATTATATGGTGCTTGCGAGATGACATCTTCGTTGTTCAATCCTGCATCCCCAACGTAGGTAATTGATGCAAATTCAGGTACAACCAACTTTGGATAAGTGTCGTACTTCTCGCGGGCCTCTTCCATCACGTCAATGTGTTCATTTTGGAAGGTTACCGTAATTTCAGGGTGCTCTTCAACCCACTTTGGGAAGAAAATCGTTCCGTGCAACTTGTTTTCGTTTGGCATGAAATCCAATGCAACATCTGTCCCAGTTGGTTCCGTCCATGTAATCTTGTATACGCCTTCAGTGAGCATCACGATATCAGCTTCTTGATCCTTCACCCAACGTCCGGCAACCATGCCACCGTGGATGCGGTAATCAACCGTGTGATCATTCTTAGCGTACCATTCGTATTCCCACCCATTGTCATAAGTGTAAATAAAGTGGGTACCCAAAAAATCATCCAATGTCTTAAATGTCTTTGTCATATCAAATGCTCCTTTCATTGCGTTGTATGAGTTCTACACTTTCAATGTTAGGCCTGATGACAATAGTTTTCTGGTGGGATTTTTCATCCAAATAAAAAGACACGCGATAGGCGTGCCTTAAAACTTATTATTGTTGCTTACGTTCACGCATGAACACAGCTGCACCGATTGCACCGATAAAGACCGTAATCGCAGCCGTCACACCGACAGCTGCCATTCCCTTATCATACGCGTTCAACACAACTTGTTGGAAAGCGTGTGCAAATGGGGCGTGTGATAGACGGTCGCTAAATGCCACGGCGTGACCTGAGAACGGACCAGCTTCAACCAAGGCCTTGTGCAAACCAGTTGCAGCTGCTTCAGGCATCTTCACTGAATCCAAGTGCGCATTCAAGTACTTTTCGTAGTGGTTCGTTTGCGTCAAACCAAGCATAACGACACCAAATGAGACACCGAATTGACGGAAGACATTCAACAAGCCAGCTGCCATTCCCATTTCTTGCGGTGCGACACCTTCAAGACCAGCTGTATTCAACATTGGGTTAACGATGGCATTCGTAATACCCATCAAAATCATGGCTGGTACCAAGTCGATGAATGCAAGCTTCGTTGTCATGGCATTTGCCAACAACAAGAAACCAATTCCACCAAGCAACAATGCACCTGACATCATCCACTTCTTTGAGTACTTGTTACCCAAAATACCAGTCACTGGTCCCAAAACAAGTGACCAAATTGAAATCACCAATTGGCGCAAACCAGTTTGGAAGGCTGTGTAGCCCATGTAATTTTGCATCAAGCCCGTCAAGTAAGCGTTGATAGCATATAACACCAGCTCCCAATGTGAAGGCCACGATAACAGCTCCCACAAAGTTAATGCTCTTGAACATCTTCAAGTTCATCATTGGTGTCTTAACCTTCAACTCAACCAAGGAAAAGATAACCGCTAACACGAACCCTGCAATCAACCAGCCGGCGATGCGCATATCAGTCCAAGCCCAGTGGACGTTGGTTTCCTTTTGAATCAAACCGTAAACCGCTGAGAACAAAGCTGCAGCAGACAACAACATACCCAAGAAGTCGATTGATTGACCCTTACCGTAACTTGGCGTCTCCTTAACGTTGATCCAAGTCATAATAACTGCCACGATCCCCACTGGGACGTTGATATAGAAGATTGAAGGCCATCCAAACGCTTCAACTAGCCAACCACCAACAAGTGGTCCAGAAGCCGTTGAAAGCCCGATAACAGACCCTAGAATTCCCAAGGCTGTACCACGTTCACGTCCCTCAAAGTTCGATGCAACCAAGGCCATCGCCAATGACATCAAACCAGATCCTCCAATGGCTTGGACACCACGACCGATATCCAACACCAACAATGATGAGGCCATTCCGTTAATCGCTGACGCAATTACGAAAACAAACATGCTGGCAATGAAAATCTTCTTACGTCCAAACATGTCACCTAACTTTGAGACAATCAACAACATGACCGCAAACACAATCGTGTAAGCATTCAATACCCATTGCAAGTTATTGAATGTCGTCTTGAAATCAATCGCCATCGTTGGCAACGCCACGTTCACAACCGTCACATCCAAAAGTGCCATGAAGACACCCAAAGACATAGCTGCCAAGGCGAGCCACTTCTTGTATGACTTTTCTTCTGTCATTTTATTCACCGTTCCTATTTTTTCGACAAGAATTGATTATAGACTCATTTGCTTACTTTTCCAATGCAAAAAGACGTCTAACTCAAATGAGTTAGACGTCTTCTAATTAACTATTTAACACCCGCCATCAGGCTCTTGATACGTGGTACTAAGAATACCAAGACAATACCAAGAACAACTGAAGCGATTCCGAACCAAGCAAAGTAAGCAACTTCGTTCTTAGGGTTGTACAACGTTACCAATTGGGCGTTCAATGCTGAACCAGCTGATGAAGCCAAGAACCACATTGACATCATTTGTGACATAAATGCCTTCGGTGCCAACTTAGTCGTAACTGACAATCCAACTGGAGAAATCAACATTTCACCAACGATAACCAAGGCCCATGAGCCAACCAACCAAAGTGGTGAAACCTTACCGGCCGTTCCAAACAACGTTCCAGGCAAAGCCATCAACAAGAATGATGCTCCAGCGAACATCAAACCAATTGCGAACTTCATTGGTGATGAAGGTTGGTTCTTTGTCCACTTAACCCACAACCAAGCGAAGAATGGCGTGTAAAGCATGATGAACAATGGGTTCAATGATTGGAACCATGAAGCTGGGAACCATGACGTATCAACACGCTCTGCGGCGAACGTTGCCAAAACGATTGATCCTTGCTCTTCGATAGCCCAGAACAATACAGCAGCCAAGAACAATGGAATGTATGAGATAACGCGTGAACGCTCTTCCTTGTTAACCTTAGCTGACGTAATCATCAACGTGAAGTATCCGATTGGCAACAAGATTGCGACAATCGTCAACAAGTTAACGAAGTTTTGCAATTGCGTCCAGCCCATCAAGACCATCAATACGATAACCAAAGCAAAGGCGACAACACCCAAGACGATCTTCGTTACCAAAGGCTTAACTTCCTCTGGTTGCAATGGATCTGGTGCGTACAATGAATCCTTTGACAAGTGCTTACCGCCAAAGTGGAATTGGATCAAACCGAAGAACATTCCGATGGCAGCCAATGAGAATGCCAAGTGGAAGCCGGCTTGCTCTTGCGTCCAACCAACCAACAATGGGGCAATAAATGAACCCAAGTTGATACCGAAGACGAAGATTGAGAACCCAGCATCTCGTGCTGAATCGCCGTCCTTATAAAGTGATCCAACCAATGATGAAACGTTTGGCTTCAACAAACCAGTTCCCATCACGATCAAGACCATTGAGGCGAACATCGCTGGCGCGCCAAATGGCAAAGCCAATGCGATGTGTCCGAACATGATCAACACACCACCCCAGAAGACGGTGCGACGTTGACCCATCAAACGGTCAGCGATAAATCCACCAACAACACCTGACAAGTAAACCATTGAGGCGTAGATGGCCATGATTGATGCGGCAGTTGCCTTGGTAACGTTAAGGTCGCCAGTGGCAATCAAATGCCACATGTAGTAAAGCAAGATGGCCTTCATACCATAGTAACTGAAACGCTCCCACATTTCGGTCATAAACAAAGTTTGTAGACCGCGTGGTTGTCCCAGGAATTTCTTTTCTGATTCCATTGAGAAAAGCTCCTTACAAATTATATATTTGGTTTTTAGAGTACTAAAAATAACTTATTCATTAGAAAATACTTATTAAGTTTACCGGAATTTCTTCATTATCACAAGAAGTTCAAAGAATTACAATTTACTTTTTCCAACAATATGCGTTGCGAATTTGGTACAATTACTGTCATAACGGCGTCAGAAAGGCATTATCATGGTCAAGATAGCAGTCACAAGTGATAATCACTTCGACATCAATAAGCAGGATTATCAAGAAATCCTTGCACAACAATCACAATATATTAATCATATTAACCCAGATTATTACTTAATTACTGGCGATTTATTTAACGATTTTAAGAAAACAATGGCATATGTGAGCGATTTACAACAAAACGTCGGGGCAACCAAAGTTTTGTTCATCGCTGGTAACCACGACATGGGCCGTGGCACGTCCTTTGAAGAACTCGAGTCACCGGTTAATGAACATTACCTACATAATAAGTACATTGATATCCCCGGAACAGATTGGCGCATTATTGGTCACAATGGCTGGTACGATTATTTATTCGCTGAAGGCATCGACCCTGAGGAAGTCGCAACGTTCCGTCGTGGCTTCTACTATGACCGTATCATTGAGCAACCCATGTCCGATCCAGAACGTATGGACTTGGGCTTGGCACAAATGAAGGTTCTATTAGATGATGCGAAAGCGGCTAATAAGCAAGTCATCTTCATGACCCACTTCGCCCCAATCGGTGATGAATTGATTTATCCAGATGGCGATCGTCGTTGGCGTATGGTCAACGGCGTCCTTGGTTCACCACGTACCGGTGAATTATTGGAATCGTATGACAATGTAAAGCACGTTTTCTATGGTCACATTCACGTGACGGTTCCACCACGCGAGCGAAACGGTGTGACGTACTACAATACCAGCGTTGGTTATAAACGTCGTCGCCTGCAAGAATGGACGGCGGATAACTACTTGGACGCATGGAAAAATAAAGTTCAACAAATAGTGTTGACATCTATATAAATGTTCTGTATAGTATATATTCGTTGAGGCGGTGATAAATCGCTAAGGCGTTTATATGATGGGGGTTTAGCGAAGTCTGGTCAAACGCGGTGGACTGTAAATCCATTCCTTCGGGTTCATAGGTTCGAATCCTATAGCCCCCATTTATTATTGGGATATGGCCAAGTGGTAAGGCATCGGTTTTTGGTACCGTGTATCGCTGGTTCGAATCCAGCTATCCCAGCTAAACGAAGTCGATGAGCGATTACGCTTGTCGGCTTTTTTGTTGTCTTCAGATCCAATTAAATGCCACAAATTTCATATAAGTCCTGTTTTTCGAACTCATTTTCCTGTACAATGATAAGCGTTCTGCAAAGGAGGCTATATGAAAATTAAGTGGGCCATCATTACCCTACTATCGCTAACTGCTGTCGCAGCCGTTAGCTACTGGGGCTTTGATGCATTCAACGACAACAAAACCTACCAGCGCAATATGCAATCTGCTCGTGAAGCAGTTGCTGCTCATGAGTGGTCTGACGCGGCGATTTACTACACCGCTGCTCGCAAGGTGCGTGTTTCAATCGAGAATCGTACCGCACTTGAACAACTGAAGTACCTTGAGCATGCTGATAAAGAAATCAAAGCCAACAACTGGCCTTCTGCCCTCAACCTCTACCAACGCGTTTTAGAAACTAACGACGGGGTTGATCTGCTAAACAAGGCAGCCAAGAGTGGCGAAACATACGTCAAAGCGCTAAAGTCAGCTGATGAAAATTCCGCCACGGCATCATCATTGCAACAGGCATTGGATAAAAAGGCGTCAGAATTGGCGCAAGTCCAATCTGCTGCCAGCGATTCTGTCAAAGCCGCCCAGGATTCCGCTAAACGCGCCATCTCAGCTGCTAACAGCAGTGCGGCCAAATCATCTTCTAGCCAATCTACTAAATCCGATACCAAGACATCCAAGGTTGACGAGAAGAATAAAGATAACAAAGACAATAAGAACGAAAGCTCAAAAAACTCCGAAGGCGATTAACCTTCGGAGTTTTTCGTTTTAAAATGATGCTTTCATTTTTGCTGCCGTGGCAACTGAGTAAATCGCGATAAGCACGCCAATCATCAACATGACAGCTGCCCCAACATTACCAACGAAGTGTGAGGCTGACACCATCACCCCGGCCAGAATGTTTCCCAACGGACGCGTCGCCGCGAAGGCCCCTGAGTAGGCACCCAACTTTTCTGGGTTCATCATATCGGCACGTAGTGTCTGACTTGATGGCACATTAATCATTTCACCAACTGTGAAAACAACCGCTGCGAACGCCAATGGCCAGAAATCGCGGAGCAAGAACGCCATCGCAAAGCCGAGTCCTTGCATGAACGTCCCAATTGCATAGCCACGAATCAATGGCCAACGGTTCGTCATGTGATTAAAGGCTGACATCGTCAACACAATCACAACCGTGTTAATCACCAACATAAATGACAGCATACGTTGGCCGTAAAAATGAACGCCGAACAACGTGTAGTCACGGAATGATTCCGCCAAGTGCGCTGCCAAGTAGAAATCAGGTTGCGAGTAAATCACGACGGCAAAAATCGTTCCAAACATGAACAACAAGTAACGCTTGTCAGTCAACACGTGCGCGTATGACTTAACGGCGCTCCAAACGGATGAATTTGCCTTAACATTGTCCATATCAAGGGTTTCTGCCATCCCCCAATTAATAATTGAAGCATTGATAATCCCGACAACCATCGATCCCATCAACAACTCAAACAAGTAATCACGGAAGAACCAACCACCAATAGCCGCCCCAATCATCACCCCAATATTAATAATCCAGTAAATCAACGCGAAGACAAATTTACGATTCTTCAGAGTCGATGAGTCAATCATCATTGCCTGTTCAGCAGGGTCAGCAAATGATGCCCCGACTGACGCCGTCAAAAAGCCGACGAACGTCACATACGGATTGGTGTACCATGGCGAATTCATCAACATTGCCAAGGCATAGCCACCGATAATCATCGCGGAACCAATTAGCATCGTCTTCTTACGACCAAGTACATCCGCCAAGTGGCCGCCATACAAGCCGGCAATAAACCCAGCGACCGATACCGCAATCAATAGGAACCCCGTGATAAACGCTCCAAAATATTCCACATAATACACGGTCACGTTTGGCCCAATTGAACTTCCCAAAAGCACAGTTAGGAAAACCGTTAATGACCGCAACTTAAGATTGCGATCTAACGCCATGAAGTCCTGCATCTCGTTGACCCCCTTCACTATCTAAACTAATCTCACTAGCATAACACAAAGAAACCGCTGTTTATACCCAAAACAGCGGTTTTATTAGATTTCAATTAGATTCCATTACTTCACATACTCATGCGATACTAATTGGCTATCAATTAGATTGGTTGGAATTGTCATCTCAACTGGACCAACATACATTGCGGCAATGTCCCCACGTTGGAAGACCAAAACCAACTGGCCACGACTATTAATATAGAACGTTTGGGTCTTTGAAATGGCGTTAACTGGCGTGTCGTACTGATCTGACGCCGCAATTTGCTTGTTCACATAGTCGCGCAAAATTGTTTGGTACTCATTTGACTTGAACAACATTGGCAACGTCAACACCAAACCACGTTGCTTATCAATGGTTGTATAACTCAACTTGGTTGCTGTATCGGCCAACGACATTTCTTGACGACGTTCAAGCACTAACAATTGGTCGTTATTCACCTTTTCTTGATACGTTTGCGTTAGTGACTTAGGCGTCTCTGACGTCTTATTCATAAAGGCATCATACAACGCGCGTCCTTCACTGGCATATGAGGCGTTTAGCTTGTCGGCCAACTCAGTATTTCCCAAGTTCGTCAGTAGTGGCACTTTAATATCCGCATATGACGTCTTATCAACATGCTTGTATTCACGGAACAACAAAACCTTAACCGCATCGCGGACAACTGGTACACGCTCAGCCGCGCTAGCAAAAGAGTATGACGTATTCAGCACAAGTGTGAACGTCGCAGCTACTGCCCCAACACCAATTAGTGTCGTTTGCCACCAATTCAAGCGCTTACGCTTAGGTGCCGTCTTCACAACAGCTTGATCGATTACGGCTGACAACTTATCCATTGGCACATCTTGGGCATCATAGGCCGTCTTTACATCTTCTAATGTCATCTTACATTCCCCCGTTCAAAGTCGCTTCTAATTTTTTCAAGCTACGATAATAGGTCGTTTTAACCGTGTTTTCTGATAATTCAAGCGTTAGCGCAATGTCAGCAAACGTTTGATTCTCAAAGAAATGCAAGCGAATAATCGCTTGTTCTTTGGCAGTTAAATCCGCAACCGCTTCATTAAGTGCCAATCGCATTTCAGGCGCAATCGTCGTTAACGCTGGCATAAATTCAAGTGATTCATCACCCACTTCATGCCGGCGCGCTTGCTTGCGTTGGACATCAATCGCCGTGTTAATCAAGATACGGAATAACCACGTCTTCAAATAGCGTGACTCCTGTACTTGATTCACTTGGCGCAAGGCCTTTTCAGCTGTCGTTTGCACAATATCTAGCGCTTCAGCCTCTGTGTGCACATAACTCAGCGCCACACGGTACAACGCGACTTTATTCTCTTGTAGCGTTGCAATTAATTCTTCACGCATGTCGCGTCCTCCTATCTGCTTACACTAATTAGACGCACGAACTGGGGAAATAGTTTCAAAATAAAAAACACGCCGTTAAGCGTGTTTCATTTTACTACTTAGTTGTAGGGACTTCCTTGATTGGGTTGCGCTTGCGCATCAACTCAAGCAACTTTTCAGCCTCCATCTTGTGGAAGACAACGTTTGCCGCATCGCGCATAAGTTGCAAGTCCAGGTGGTCGGGGTCAAATTCAACTGGCACAGGGCCCTGCAAACGAGCTGCCAACGCATCCACGAAGGCATTGTAAGCCTTCTTTGGATAATCGCCAACCGTCACTTGATCGATAGCCGCACGGATTTCATCTAGTGAAAAGACAGGCTTCATCAAAGAAATAATCAAGATATCCGCAATTTGCATTGCTTGGTACTTCTTCTTGATTGGTGACATGATGACCTTTTGCTTAACGTAGTTGTTAATCATCGTTGACGTCACCATTGGCATGTTAAGTGGTGCCAAAACGTTATTCACGTATTCAACGACTTGATCCATGTAAAGATCAAACGCTGGCAAATCCTCCCAGTGCGGGAATTCAACATCCTTTAGGCCTTCACGCCATGTCATATATTCGTTCATGTTAGCTCATTGTCCTTCCGTGGTATACTATTAGATGAATTAATTTTACCACATCTAGAGTGAGGAACTAAATATAATGTTTGAATCTACTAAGTCACGCGTTGTTACTGAAGAACTTGCCAAGCGCATGCCTGAGGAAGCGCAAACTGCAGTCTGGGGTATCTTTGATACGATGATGACCTACAAGGCCATCGTTGCGCCAGTTGTTGAGATTTGGTTTGCGGATGACTACACGGATGAAGCGGTTGGTGTGTTGTTCCGTCAACACGACGGTGATTTCCAACAAGAAATGGAAATGCCATATTCTGGTGACCACTCATGGTTGGGTAAGGGATTGATTGTTGAGATCCGAGATGAAGATAACGTTGTAATGGACGTCTCAGAACGTTTGTTGCAATACGAAGCTGCCGTCGCTGAAGAAGAAGCAAACACGGACGCTGAGTAACAAAAAATGACCTGATGCCAAACGGCATCAGGTCATTTTTGTTTAATCAAATAAATTTGAAATGACACGCTTGGCGTCACGGTACCACTGCACAAGTTGTGACGCTTGTTCAACATCCTCATTCATGATCAAATTCACCTGTGGAAAGCCGTCGACAAAGTCATTGGCTGCACGAACTTCAGTCTTCGTCCCACCATCAACAAACAAATTTTCGTTGTGGTCGACAATGTGACCCTTTGAAATCGGTGCAATCATGTCATGATTTGAACGAATCGTCATGTTCACCTTAGCGTTATTCCACGTCTTTGGTGCAAATAGTGTCACCGTCTTGTTCGTTACCAATGGATAACGACGATGACCATCCTTAGCTTCCTCAACCGGCACACGTTGCATTTGTGTCCCCTTCTTAAGGGTGACAACCTGCGTGGCAGCCTTGACTTGGTCCAACATCGCAGCCGTTTGTGTAAACGTGTGGTCGCTACCGAGCACAACCGTAATCACATCGCGGTTATCCAACTTCGTCAAACCAATAAACGTACTGTGAACTGACAAGGCATAACCCGTCTTCAAGCCTTTGAAGTCGTAACCGTGGCCATCAGTTAGCAACGCATTTGAATTCTTGATGGTTTCAGTCCCAGCTGCCCCGCTAGGCACAACCGCTGACGTCATACTCGTAATTTCCGTGATGCTTGGATAATCTTCAACCAAATGACGACCGACAATCGCTAATTCGCGCGCCGACAATTCATTTTCGACATCATCACCCAAGTTTTGATTCTTCAATGAACCCATATCGCCGTTGGTCAAACCAGCACCGCTGACAATCGTTGTGTCGTTGATACCCCAACTCGTCAACAAGTCTTGAATTTCCTGATTAACCCCAGTTGGCGTACCTGAAACGGCATAACCAAGCGCCAACGCAGCTGCATTGGCTGATTTGATTAAAGCCATTTCCATCAATTCACGGACCGTATACGTGCGTTCGGTACTCAATGGCACATTGGCCAACCCCGGTTCCGTACTAATCTCCACAATCGACGCTGGTACTGAAATCGGCGTGTCCATCGTCAACTTACCTGCTTCTATCGAACGCTCGACCAAATAAGCCGTCAACAACTTAGAAATTGATGCAATCGGAATGCGCTTTTTGCCGTTTTTATCCGCGAGAACCTGGCCGGTTTGCACATCCACAACAGCCGCCGCTTGCGCATCAACTGTTGGTGTTACGATCGCGGCATAGCTTGGCGTTGCCACACCAAATGCCAACACCACCGTCATTAACAAACCTGTTAACCATTTTCTCATCATCACATTACGCTCCTTCGCCTTCAAGTCCCTCTGGTTGTAATGGTAGTCGAATAATAAAACTTGTCAAATCATCATTCGATTCAACTCGCACCGTACCACCGTGCGCTTCAATCACGCCGTTCACGATTGCTAGGCCAAGGCCAGTCCCACCAGTCTTGGTGTTACGTGAGCTTTCAACGCGGTAAAAGCGATCAAACAAACGCTTAATTGATTCTTCTGGAATCTTCTCACCGTTGTTCGTCACGCGAATCTCAGCAACGTTCTCAGCTGGAATTGTCTTGGCTGACAAACGCACAAACGTTGCGCCATCCCCATACTTCAAGGCGTTGCTAATCAAATTCATAAAGACACGCGCCAAACGATCCGGATCCCCAACCATCTCAATGCTTTTCGGATTCGTAACCGCTGAAACAACCACATCTTTATTCTTGGCTTCCAACTCATAGTTAACCGCCAATTGTTGCAACATGGCCGCCAAATCAAGCGGTGCCCAGCGCAACTTAAAGTCAACTTGGCGAACCTGCGTATAATCAAACAAATCTTCAACCAATGACTTCATTTGCCCAGCTTTATCAAAAGCCGTCTTGGCGTATTTCGTCATGTCAGCACGTGACAAATTGCCCTGTTCGTCATTCACAATCAATCCCAAATAACCCAGGATTGACGTCAACGGCGTACGCAAATCGTGCGACACATTCGTAATCATTTCATCCTTAGAACGCTCAATTTCACGTTCCTCGGCCATTGCTTTTTGTGCGGCATCAAACACGCCATTCACATTCGTAGCGAGTGGACGCAAGCGACGGCTCATGCGCGTCTCAGGCAATCCAGTCGCGTTAGCATCACGCACACGTGGCGCCAACTCACTAACACTATCAATTAGGTGCGTCAAAACAATCTGTTCATAAAAGAAATGAACCACCACACCCCAGAGTGCAATCACCGCAACGGCAACTACAACTGCCAATGTCGCGTCTTGGCGCCAGATGGCTTGAATTTCAAGTAACCAATTCTCTGTGTGCCAAGTTGCGCGCATTGCTAATAGGATACCAATGCCAGTAAACACAAAAAGCAGGGCCGAAACGACTGCCTTGACCACTAACAACAGCCAATCCAGTACACTAAGTTTCATCCCTACTTCCTCTTTCTATAGAACGCGGTGCTTATAGCACTTCAATCTTATAACCAACACCCCAAACAGTTTGCACAACTTGGTTGCCACCAGTTGCTGCTTCCAACTTATCGCGCAAGTGTGAAACGTGCACCATAACCGTCTTAGCAGACACAACTGATTCTTGTTGCCAAACGCGTTCGAAGATATCGTCAGCACTAAACACACGGTTTGGGTGTGAGGCCAACAAATACAAGATACCAAACTCCAACGCCGTCAAATTAACTTCAACACCGTCGGCCGTCTTAACTTCGTGGCTGTCCTTGTTAATCGTCAAAGGACCGATATCAAGCACTTCTGGCGTTGCTTGGGCCATACCGTTTTGCGCACGGCGTAGCAAAGCACGCACACGTGCCATTACTTCCAATGGGTTAAATGGCTTCGTCACGTAGTCGTCAGCACCCGTAATCAACCCTTGAATCTTGTCCATTGCACCAGACTTGGCTGACAACAACAAAATTGGCACAGGATTGTCCTTACGAACTTCCTTCAACACTTCCGTACCGTTCATTTCAGGCATCATGATGTCCAAAATTACCAAACCGATGTCTGGGTTCGTACGGATCTTCGTCATTGCTTCCTTACCATCGCTGGCAATAACTGGCTCGTAACCTTCGTTCTTCACGTAGATTTCAAGCAATTCAGCAATTTCGTGATCATCATCAACAATCAAAATTTTCATCGATTCATCCTCACTGATTCTAGTTGCTTACTTGGTTTGTGGACGACGTGTGCTACCACCAAGGAATCCACCTTGGATACCAGTCTTAACACGCCAGAAGCGGAAGCCGATAAAGGCAAGTACGGCGAACACTAGGTACAACCAACCTGGCAACAATGGGTTGATAACAGCTGGCAAGTAGCTGAAGGCCAAGTATGCCAAGAACCACAAAACGAAGGCACCGACTGAAACCAAAATCTTCAAAAGCACTGGTGTCTTTGAGCCATCCTTCTTTGGTGCCAACGTCATCGTGACAACGGCGAAGAAGAATCCACCCAACAATGATGTCAAAATCAATGAGGTAATTCCGGCTGCACCGGCGCTACCAGTTTGTGATGCCTTGCTAAATAGCAACGTCAATCCAAACATAAAGCTGAACATCATGAAGAAGGCAATCGCGTTATCAACCAACAATGGCCAGAAGCCGTATGTTGCATAGCCAGGTGCTGGCGTTGCTTCGGTTGCGTTTGCCTTGCGCCCCAACGCTTCAGCAGGTGTGTTAAACAATTGACGTGCTGTTGTACCAGTCTTTTGACCATCCAACAACTTTGCGCCAACTTCAGCAATCAAGGTCGCCTTGCTTTCGTCTCCTTCAACAAGTTGTACCATTTGCCAAATAAAATCTTGATTACGCTTCGTCAAACCAGACGTGGCCAAGTCGGCACGTGATGGTAGCGTAGGCGTTACCGTTTGTTCTTGTGATTCTGTCATGAGTTCCCCCGATTAAACGTTGAACAAGAATTCGATGATATCACCGTCTTGAACAACATACTCCTTACCTTCTGAACGACGACGTCCAGCTTCCTTAACTGCCTTCATTGAACCGTATTCGTCCAAATCAGCAAAGGCAACCGTTTCGGCACGGATAAATCCACGCTCAAAGTCTGAGTGGATAACACCGGCAACTTGTGGTGCCTTCATACCTGCACGGAACGTCCAAGCACGCGTTTCCTTACCACCAGCGGTAAAGAACGTACGCAAGTCCAACAAGTGGTAGGCTGAACGAATCAAACGGTTCAAACCTGGTTCCGTGATACCTTGCAATTCCATCAATTCAGCCTTGTCTTCATCATCCATACCGGCCAATTCTTCTTCGGCACGGGCTGAAATTCCGATAACATCAGCGTTTTCGGCTGCAGCGTATTCCTTGATTTGTTGGAAGTACTTTGATGCTTCTGGATCAGCCATGTCATCTTCCGCAACGTTAGCCACGTACAAAACTGGCTTTGACGTCAACAAGAAGAAGCCACGAACGATCTTTTGCTCATCTTCGTTCCAATCAATTGAACGAGCAGGCTTTCCTTCTTCCAAAACTGGCTTCAACTTAGCAAGTACTTCAAATTCTGCAGCTGCATCCTTATCCTTAGCTTGCTTAGCCTTCTTTTCCGTTGTTGCATAACGCTTTTCAACGGCTTCCAAGTCGGCCAAAACCAACTCCAAGTTGATTGTGTTGATGTCATCAATTGGGTCAACCTTACCGTTAACGTGAGTGATGTCATCATCGTCAAAGGCACGAACCACGTGCACGATGGCGTTTACTTGACGGATGTTTTCAAGGAACTTGTTTCCCAATCCTTCACCCTTTGAGGCACCCTTAACGATACCGGCAATGTCAGTAAATTCGAAGGTCGTTGGCACGATCTTGTCAGCTGGCACCAATTCTTGAATACGGGCCAAACGATCATCTGGCACTTCAACCATTCCCACGTTTGGTTCAATCGTGGCAAATGGGTAGTTAGCCATTTCGGCACCCGCCTTAGTAATTGCGTTAAACAAAGTTGACTTACCAACGTTTGGCAAACCAACGATTCCTGCTGTAAGAGCCATTTTTAAATACCTATCTCTCTATTAATCTTGTTCTGACGCTGAACGCAAAATGCGCTTCAAACGCTTATCGAAATCATGACGCGTCATCATTACTTGGTGACCACAACCTTGGCACGTCAACTTAATGTCCGCACCAATACGGTTGATTTCCCATTCATTCGCACCACACGCGTGTGGCTTCTTCATCTCAACTACATCATGCAAGTTGTACATTACCAACCTCCAGATTATTCCTCGTCAAATGAAATGCCCAATACATCAAAGATGCGGTTCAAATCATCATCAGACAAGTATGCAATTTCAATTTTACCAGCACCCTTACGATTACGGGTGACGTTGACCTTCGTTCCAAACTTATCTTCCAAAGCAGCTGTCGTTGCCTTCAAATAAGCAGATGGCTCATCATTACCCTTACCAGTAGTGTCAGCTTGTTCGTTCAACTTGTTAACCAATTGTTCAAGTTGACGAACCGTCATGCTTTCTGCAATTGCACGCTTGGCAACCGGCACAATGCGACGCTTATTGCGCAATCCAAGCAACGTACGCGCTTGTCCCATTGATAGTTGACCAGCTTGCAACATATCCTTCACTTCGTCAGGCAAATTAAGCAAACGAAGGAAGTTAGCCACGGCTGAACGGGCCTTACCCAAACGCTTAGCCACTTGTTCTTGCGTCAACTTCAACGCATCCATCATGTCGCGGTAAGCTTGAGCCTCTTCAAGAGGCGTCAAGTCTTCACGTTGCAAGTTTTCCAAGATAGCGGCTTGCATCATTTGCTCGTCGTCTAACTTACGAACAATCGCCGGCACATCCTTCTTGCCAGCCAATTGTGACGCACGCCAACGACGCTCACCGGCCAACAACTCGTATTGCGTGTTGTCCTTAGGGTTGTGACGCACAATCACTGGTTGCAACACGCCGTTTTCCTTGATTGATGCTGCTAAATCTTGCAAAGCATCTTGATCAAAGACATGACGTGGTTGGAATGGGTTCGCCACAATCTTCTCGATTGCAATATCACGAACCGTATTAGTTGTTGCAATTTCTGTATCAAGACCTTGCTCAGCAAACAAAGCGCCTAGACCGCCGCCGTTGCCACCAAGGCCACCCAAACCTGACTTCTTAGTGTTCGCCATGAGCTGCCAAGACCTCCTTTGCCAAGTCCATATAAACTTCGGCTCCCTTTGACTTTGAATCATAGTCAATGATCGCCAAGCCACGTGATGGCGCTTCTGACAAGCGCACGTTACGTGGAATGACCGTGTCGTAAACATCGCTACCGAAGTACTCACGCACGTTTTGAATAACATCTGATGACAAGTTAGTACGTGGATCAACCATGGTCATCAACACACCCTCAACTTCCAAGTCGGGATTGAAGTGTTGCTTCACCAACTTCATGTTGTTCATCAACTGTCCCAAACCTTCAAGGGCATAGTATTCAGCTTGCACCGGAATCAAAATTGAGTCCGCTGCTGAGAACGTGTTAATCGTTACCAATCCAAGTGAAGGTGGATTGTCGATTAGGATGTAGTCGTACTTCTCACGAACACCTTCCAAGGCATTCTTCAAACGCAACTCACGCGCCATTGCTGGTGCCAATTCTAGTTCAGCACCGGCCAAGCGAATCGTAGCTGGCACAATGTCCATACCTTCGTGTGACGTTGGCATAATCACGTCAGCCAACGGCACATCGTGAACCAATACGTCATACACATCACGTTCGATGCTTGACTTTTGCACGCCTGAACCTGATGTGGCGTTTCCTTGTGCATCAGTGTCGATCAACAACACTTTCTTACCTAGGGATGCTAGGGATGCGCCCAAGTTAACCGTCGTGGTCGTCTTACCAACACCACCCTTTTGGTTAGCTAATGCAATAATGTGTCCCATTGTTCTCCCCTTTCTACAACGGCTTGCGCACTGGATCTCCAGGCTTGCGCGGATACTTTTTTGGTGTGTTCTTTACTTTCTTGATCACAATAACTGAACGTGGGTCACCATTTGGTAGGCTCACGTCAATTTGGTCGCCAATCTCAGCCCCCAAAGTTGTGATGGCCTTCTTAGCTTCTGCCAATTCTTCATCGGCTGCACTACCCTTCATGGCCAACAACACGCCACCAACCTTAACGAATGGCAACGTCAACTCCCCCAAGACGTTCAAACGAGCCAAGGCACGGGCCGTCGCAACATCATATTGCTCACGAGCTGGTGCCGTCTTGTTACCGAACTCTTCGGCGCGGGCGTGTTCAACAGTCACACCTTCCAAACCCAATTCCTTAACCAAATCACGCAAGAAGTTGATGCGCTTGTTCAAAGCATCAATAATCGTGATTTGCAATTGTGGGAATGCGATCTTCAATGGCAATGATGGGAACCCTGCCCCGGCGCCAACGTCAATCATGTGCAACTCTTCTGTCTGTAATTCTGGATATGCCCAGGCCAACGTCAAAGAGTCGTAGAAGTGCTTCAAGTACACTTCATCACGTTCAGTAATTGCCGTTAGGTTCATGTGTTCATTCACCGCAACTAAACGCTCGTAGTATTGCTGATATTGCGCTAGTTGTTGTGCATTCAATTCAACATTATGCTCGCGTAATGCCGCCGCAAATTCTTCAGGATTCATCACCATTCTCCAAACTGATTCCAATAATAAAAGAATACCGCAAAATGCCCGTCTAATCAATAGTTCCAAGGAGTTCAAGAAAACAAAACAAGGTGTTATGTTTCACGTGGAACACAACACCTTGTTTCATTACTTAATTCGAGCGATTTCTGACATGAACCATTCGTTAAACGCTGCTACATCAATGTCTGTGGCCACTGAAACATTTGTTTGACCGTCGTGTGACGTGCGCAAAATGTCAGCAATTGTCCCACCCATTGCGGGACCTTCAGTTACAACATCAACCCAATAGTCAGTCAATTCAAAGAACTCTGGGTGTGCCAAATAGAACAATGTGTTCACATCGTGCATTGGCTTCCCTTCAGTTTCATCATCTGCATAATTACCCAACAACGCTTGTAACATCGCACCAGCTTCGTTGAGTGTACGTAGCTTTTGGATATTTTCGTGTGAAAGCAACGCCTTCATCGTCACATCAAGACCAATCATCACGATTGGCAATCCAGCTTCAAACACGATTTTTGCAGCGTGTGGATCTGTATAAATATTAAATTCAGCCACACTAGACATGTTACCACCTGACAAAGAACCACCCATGACAACTAAACGGTCAATCTTGGTCTTTGTCTCAGGATACATACGGAACATGAGCGCCAAGTTAGTAAACGCCCCCGTTGCAACAACAGTGAGCTTTTCTTCACTAGCCATCAGTACGTTGCGCATCGCTTCAACAGCATGTTGTGCCAATGGCTTTGTCGTAACCGGCGCAAAATCCCAGCCAGGCATTCCTGACGCACCGTGTACGTGAGATGCGTCTTGATAGTGCTTCAACAAAGGCATTTGCGCCCCCGTTGCAACTGGCACCTTATCTTGGACACCGAAAAACTCCACTAGCTTCAAGGCATTAAGTGTCGTCTTATCAGCGCTGACATTACCAGCAACCGTCGTCAAAAGTTTTACATCGAATTGGTCATCGGTCAAAGCAATTGAGATCGCCGCTGCGTCGTCAATTCCTGGATCCATATCCAGCAAGATTTTGTGTGTCATGTCTATATTCCCCGTGTTCCATTTGTGAGTCTGTGTATTAGATAATACCATACATCACGACTGCATAATATTGCATATTAATTCAATCGTTTCCAAATTTTCTCTTGGATTTTTGGTTGTGGATCACGCATTAATGCATCAAGTTCACGCCACGTCCCGCGTTGAAGCGTCGTTGCATCAACTTCGGCCGTCAACACAGTCACCGTCCACTTCTGGTGAGTGTACACGTGCGTCACTGGGCGGCCACCCATTTTAGCCAACTTAGCCGTGACCCCATAATCAGCCAACAAACGTTTCTCGGTAGCTGCAATCATTTCATCTTCCGACCACTCAGCATCTGGGTCCGTAACGAAATCGGTTAGCGCATAGAGTGGCATTGTCCAAAAATTGGCCAGCAAACCCGTCGTTGGCCGTTGTTCCCAAAGATAGCCAGCTGGCGAATGCACAGCCACCGCAAAGTAGGTGATCGGCTTGGGCTTAGGCGCCTTTGACTTCACTGGATAAAAATCTTCAGTGCCATCTGCATAAGCAGCGTTAAATTGCTTGACCGGTGAGTGTTCAGAATCATAATTCTTGGCACTCATATAAGATGATCCCAAGTCCATAATGGCTTGATTAAAATCACCTGGACGCTCTGGGTCAATCAATTGCAGGCCTAAGTCAAAAAACACCTTGCGTGTCTTCGGCTGTGCAATATCGGCATCAATCTTAAAAAGACGGGCAAACACGCGGAAGGCATTCCCATCGATAGCTGGCACTGGTTCCTTAAAGGAAATGCTAGCGATAGCGGCGGCTGTATATGGTCCGATACCCGTTAGATTTTCAAGTTCAGCCATTGTATCCGGCCAAACACCGTTGTAATCATCACGCACTTGAATCGCTGCTTTTTGCATGTTGCGCACACGCGAATAATAGCCGAGACCCTCCCACGCCTTCAATAAATCTTGTTCCGGCGCTGCTGCCAAATCATTCAGCGTTGGAAACATGGTCATGAACCGATTGAAATACGGAATGACGGTTTGCACCTGCGTTTGTTGCAACATAATTTCTGATACCCAGACACGATATGGATCTTGGTTTTCACGCCATGGCAAGTCAGCTCGACCTGCTTCGTCATACCAATCAAGCAGTGTCGCACGGAACTCACGAATCTTTTCTTCGTCCCACATGTCAATCATGACTCGTCCTCAATTTCTTTTTTCATATTGAGTCCAGTTTAGCAGATTTCACTTACAATTCAGCACCCGCGTTTTTTGCATTTGCTTAAATCAGTGTTTATAAGCGATAATGGAAGTAACAAATCTATGAAATGGAAGTTGGCCACATGACTGATACAAACGAACTCAAGAAAATTGCCGGTTATCGCGCAGCTGAATTTGTCGAAGACGGCATGGTTGTCGGTATCGGTTCTGGTTCTACCATCGCGTACGTTATTGAAGCCCTTGGCAAGCGCGTGGCGGAAGAAGGACTTAACATTGTTGGTGTCCCAACGTCAGACAAGACGCGTCGTACGGCAGCTAAGCTCGGCATTCCAATGTACAACGTTGATGACGTTGACCACATTGACCTAACGATTGACGGAGCTGACGAAATTGACCCTGAATTTGCTGCCATTAAGGGTGGCGGGGCCGCTTTGCTTTGGGAAAAAATCGTTGCCATTAACTCATCACGCAACATCTGGGTTGTTGATGAAGGTAAGCTTGCGCCAAAGCTAACGCATTACTTGCCAGTTGAAGTCATCCCTTACGGATCTGACCAACTTTTCAAGCGTTTAGAAGCCAAGGGCTACAAGCCTTCATGGCGTCTTGATCAAAACGGTAATCCTGTTCGTACTGACTCAGCAAACTTCTTGATTGATTTGCACCCAACTGACATTACGGATCCATTCACGCTTGGTCGTGAATTGACTAGCATGGTTGGTGTTGTGGAACACGGACTATTCTTGAACATCGTTGATAAGGTTGTTGTCGGTCGCGACAACGGCGTTGAGATTTTTGATGCTCACCCACAGCCTTTGATTTAAAGAAAATGCAAAAGCCTCGCTAATGTGAGGCTTTTTTATTTGTTTTGAATATCAACTATGACACAATGACCTTGGGAGGTTTTTGTTATGGTAACTATGTGGCAAGCATTTATTAACTTTTGGAAGGGCTACGTGAACTTCACGGGTCGTTCAACACGTGCCGAATTCTGGTGGATGCGACTTTGGTCAATCATCATCTTCTTTGTTTGGCTTATTCTATTCGTTATCGCCTTGGTATCTGACGCAAGCGTTGTTAACAAGCTCGACAGCATCACAGGCAAGTTTGACGCTGACAGCGCTTTGTCATTTATCGGGTCACTCTTTTCAGCCCCATTCACAATCATTATTGTGATGATTGGTGTCTTGTTGGCTTTGGCCATGATTTTGCCAAACATTGCGCTAACGATTCGTCGTTACCGCGATGCCGGTACGGTAACTTGGGTTGCTTGGGTCGTCTGGGCACTTTCTTTGTTCTCAGGCAGCGAACGTATTTACAGCGATGGTTCATTTAAGATTGTCCTCATGATTGGTGGTATTTTCAGCCTAATTGGCTTCATTCTTTCCGTTTTGCCAAGCGATACGCTAACTGGCACTGGCTTTATCGGTCGTCCAAAAGATCAAAAACTTGTTTTTAAAGAAGACTTCAACGATTCATCAGATGACGAATTGTAATTAAAAAAGCGTAGCAACCACGGCGGTTGCTACGCTTTTTGCTTACTTCAACTTTTCAAGTACTGACGTTGGCACGTCTGACTTTTGTACCCCTTCAGGTCCCTTTACCACACGCTTTTGGCTAATATCAGCCTTTACATATGCGTTTGGCGTCAATGGATCAGCATCTTCAATGCTGTAGTTCAAGACACGACGTTCCCCATTAGTCGTGATGAACGTCAAATTGTATGAGTATGACTTTGATCCGGCAATCTTTTCCCCAGAATCAGAAACCGTATCCTTCAATGGTGGCACTTGGGCAGGCACTTGCGCGTAAGCCGTCGTTGTCTTGTATGTGACGTTGTAGTATTCATATCCCTTGTATAGGCCGAATACGACCAATACTGCTGCAATCAAACCGATAATCTTCTTCATGATTTCCACCTCTTAAAATATCTCAATCATTATCCGTATAGTACATAACCTCTTATACTATTTAAAGTATAATATCAGCTGTTGAATAACACAAGTAGAAAGTACCAACAAAAAAACGGTATCACATCACTGCGATACCGTCTTCCCTGTCATTCGCCCTTGTTCAGTTGTCGTAACTGATTTGGCGTTTGACCGTATAATTCTTTAAACATTTTCATCGCTAACTTGGTGTTGCTAGCGCCGTGGCGGATAAAAATCGTTTTGATAACCTGATTCGTCGCGAGCACATCTTGATAGATGGCCTCCAAACGAACCTGATAAACATAGTTCACAAATGTCACCCCGACCCGTCGCTTGAAAATGCGGCTGAGATAATCAGGGTTGTAATGGAACTTTTCCGCGACCTCACTCAACGAGATTTTCGTTTGATACTGTTCGTGAATATACATAATCACGTCCTTCAAACGATCATCTTCCGTTAAGTCACCCGGTGTTAACGTCACAGCATAATTTGTAATCAAGTCATACAAGACTTGCATCAAGATGCTGCTAAATCGCAACCGGTAGCCTGCTTCTTTTCGCAAATAGATTTGGGTCATTTGCTGAAGCATGCTGACAATCTTGTCATACGTTTCATCATGCAAACTATGGTTCGTCCACAAATCAAATCGTAGCAATTCACTATTCGACCAATACTGGTTGAGATAATACACAGGAATTTGCAACACGAGTGCTTGATTTGCCAAATTGGTGGTCGAGTGGAGAATCCCCGATCCAATCACAATGAACTCATTTTCATGTAACGTGACATCGTGTTGCTCATATCGAAACGTTACTTCGCCGGTTAGGACGAGCACAATTTCAATATGCGTGTGCCAATGCAGTGGCTTAAATCCAAGCGGTTCATCGGATAAAAAGACGCGAACCCCAACATCTGAATTGTCTGCAACTATTTCGTGCTGTTGCGCTGCCTTTTCCATCACTGAACCCCTCAAAGTTTACGCACCGACCCCCATCGGCTCTGCGAAATCTATAAGCTCAGTCTATCACATTCTTAATCCGCCTGGGGTTCTGACTTTCCGTCAGTTTTAACCAATCTTCTTCCACAATGGCAAGCTCATGAAGTCGTAGTTTTCAGTCATCCAGCGACCGTTTTCAGTCACTTCAACGACGCGGCCATCCAAGATGTGCTCCCACTTACCAGCTGGCAAGTAGTAATCAACATCCCCTTCTTCCGTCATAACAGGTGCCACCAAAACGTCGCTACCAAGCATGTATTGGCGATCCAACGTTGCCGTATTTTGATCTTCAGGGAACTCCAAGTACATTGGACGCATCAATGGGATACCAGCTTCAACTGATTCCTTCGCTTGTCCGTAGATGTATGGCATCATCTCCAACTTCAATTGCGTGAACTTACGCGTTACGTCAACAGCTTCTTCGTCAAACAACCAAGGCACACGGTACTCGATGTTACCGTGGTAACGTGAGTGACTTGAAAGCAAACCGAATTGCGTCCAACGCTTGTAGATTGATGGGCTCGCATTCTCTTCGAAACCACCAATATCGTGACTCCAGAATGTGTAACCTGATGACATCAAGCTCAAACCACCACGCAGACTGTCAGCCATTGAGTGGAATTGGCTCAAGTTGTCACCACCCCAGTGAACTGGGTATTGTTGACCACCGACCGTACCAGAGCGAGCAAAGACAACCGCTTCGTCTTCACCCTTTTCTTGTTGCAACAACTCAAACACAGCGTCGTTGTAACGGTGCGTGTAGTAGTTGTGCTCACCTTCAGGGTTGCCGCCGTTAAAGAATACGGCGTCGTGCATTGGAATTCGCTCACCGAAGTCCGTCTTGAAGCAGTCAACACCCATGTCCAACAAGTTCTTCAACAAACCTTGGTACCAAGCACGGGCTTCTGGGTTCGTGAAGTCAACCACGGCGTTACCTGGTTGCCACAAATCCCATTGCCAAACACTGCCGTCAGTGTGCTTGATGAAGTAACCCTTTTCCTTACCAATCTTGAAGAGTGGTGACTTTTGTGAGATGTATGGGTTAATCCAAACGCAGACCTTCAAGCCCTTGTCGTGCAAACGCTTCAACAAACCAACTGGATCTGGGAATTGTTCCTTATCCCATTCCATGTTTGACCACTCGAAGCCCTTCATCCAGAAGCAATCAAAGTGGAATACTGAAACCGGAATATCACGCTCGAACATACCGTCGATGAAACTCATAACCGTCTCTTCTGAGTAGTCCGTCGTAAATGACGTTGATAGCCACAAGCCGAACGTCCATTCTGGTGGCAAAACAGAACCACCCGTCAACTTGTTGTACTTTGAAATCACTGACTTTGGTGAGTCACCTGCAATCACGTAGTATTCCAATGACTCGCCACGTGTTGAGAAGCTGACACGATCAACCACTTCGCTGCCGACTTCAAAACTCGTTGGTTGGCTTTCGTTAACAAAGACACCGTAGTAAACGCCAGCCTTACCCGTCATGTAAAACGGAATTGACTTGTAGCTTTGTTCTGAACCAGTACCACCGTCCATGTTGATAGTGTCGATGCTTTGGCCGTTCTTGACGAAGGCACCAAAACGCTCACCGAATCCGTAAACATTCGTACCTGGCAATAGGCTCAATTGCTCACGCATAAAGTGGTCAGTTGCTGTAACTGATCCTTGTGGGCCCAAGTTTTGCGCACCAGTAACCGTGTTGGCGTGCATTACTTGGCCCAATTGCTTACCTGACAAATCATCGATTGACGCTTGCGCCTTGTATTCAGAACCCGTAATGCGCTTACCCTTGTAGTTGAAATCAATGTTGAACTTGTCGTGCATTGAGACAGCCAATTGCAAATCACCACTCGTCAACGTTGCAACAGAATCTGCAATTTCAATCGCTGGCGTCACGTTGTTGTTTTGCAACTCGTATAGTGGATTCTTGTCATCGCGATCGAAGTGCTTCAATTCAACACCGATAACATCTTCAGCTGGTGAGAACACCGTCATCGTCGTTGCACCGACATCCAACATGTCACCGCGAGAGTTGATACGGTGGTAGGCTGAGTAAACACGCAAGGCATCACTTGCGTAGTTGTCATCATCCTTCTCTACGACCATTGCGTCAAAGGCTTCCAATGGTGAGTTAACAATGTACTCATCACGGTTTAGCCAGTATCCATTAGTAAACTTCATGTTTTTATTCCCCGTTTAATTATGTTTGAAATGCCTATCTGCTTAGGCTTCAGCTTCTGCAACTGCAGCAGCTTCACGTTCGTGCTTAGCCGTCAAATCTGCGACCATTTGTGGCTCAAGCTTGTCGATGTTGTTGAACAACAAGGCGATTGCTGAGGCAGCGTAACCGATAAATGGAATCCAGATGAATCCCATGCGGATAGCGTCCAATGCTGATGCGGTCTGCGTACCGTCAGCTGAAGCAGCATAACCACCAGCTGCCAAAACGGCGGCCAAGACCATACCACCGATTCCCATACCCAACTTGGCTGAGAATGAACTAAATGATGTTACGAACCCTTCGGCACGCACACCGTTCTTCCACTCACCGAAATCAACGGCGTCTGACAACATAACGGCGATCAAGGCACCCGTCAAACCGTAGCTGATGAAGTACAAGACAATACCAGTCAAGATAATGGCAACGTTTCCGTTCATGATGTCCGCAAGGTAAAGTACCAATTGTGACAAAGCCGTTCCGACCATTCCAAGCAACATCGTGTTTCGCTTACCCAAACGACGGGCAACGAATGGCACCATCGCCGTTGAGGCCAACGTGATAACCGTTCCGGCCAAGACCAAACTTCCCAACGCTTCGTTGTGCAAAACGTACTTGAAGTAGTAAGGCAATGAACTTGAACGAACGGCAAATCCACCCCAGTAGATAAAGTTGATGAAGATGATGATGACCCATGGATAGTTACCCTTCAAGGCCTTCACTGATTCGCGCATTGGAATTGAACGGTTAGAGTCCTTCGTGACCACTCGCTCACGAGTTCCGGCGAAGGCAACCAACAAGCAGGCTGCCGTGATAACACCCAAGATAACGGCCCAGATGAACCAACCCGTTGCTGATGTTGATGGATCCTTAGCACCCTTATCAAAAATACCAGCGATAATTCCAACTGCTGGCAACGTCAATGGCAAGAAAATGGCTGCGCCCATGTTTCCGAAGAATTGACGAATTGTTGACAACGTCACACGCTCTTGTGGATTTGAAGTCAACGCTGGCAAGATTGATGTAACCGGAATGTTGATTCCTGAGTACAAAATCTTAGCGCCGATGTAGGCAATGTAAATCCAAACGACCTTACCAGTTTCTGATAGTGGTGGCGCCGTAAAGGCCATCACACAGAAGATGGCAAATGGAATTGCAAACCACAACCAGTAAGGACGTGACTTTCCCCACTTCGTATGTGTACGGTCGATGAATTGTCCCCAAATTACCCCATCGATTGAATCAATAATTGCTGTAATCGCGAAAAGTCCCGTAACGGCTGCTGCAGCAACACCCAATGTGTCAGTACAGAAAACCAAGAAGTACGTTCCTACGATTTGAAAAATTGTGTTACACCCAAAGTCCGACATGGCGTATGAGACACGTTCGCCCCACCCCACTTGATTCGGCATCTTTTGTTCCATGACTAATACCCTCCGTTGTTCATGGTGACTACCTTAAGAATTTTTGTAATGCAAACGCTTTCTGTAAACGGTTTCATTACCACGTGTTTGAGAATACAGGGATTAAATTCAGTCTACAAGGTCTCTTTGCCCAGAGGTCGTATTTATCCGGTCAAAAAGTCAAAATCGCCACCTAATTTGCAAGTGCAATTGTTTGACATTTACAAAAAAATAGTCAACCCATTGCAGGTTGACTATCACCACGATTAATTTGTTACTAGTACGCGATCTGCAGAGGCCTGCTTGTCATACTTGTTATACATACCCGCCAAAGACATGAAGGCAAATAGGTACAACAAGTTATCGTAGTAACGGTAAACACCGTCACGCATTGGCATGTTCCAGAATAGATCCACGTAGTACTTTGACAACTCATTGTTTGGCGTTGCTAGTGTTGATTGCGCCATACCAGCCTTCAAGGCAACCGGGTGCTTCACGTACAACAAGCTTTGACCATCTTCAGTCTCCTTGTCGCCGACAACCGTGCCGTCAATCCAGTAAACCGGGATGTTTTCTTGTTCAATTTGACCCTTGTAGAATTCTTGCAACTTAACGACACGGTCAGTCAATTCAGCATCAACCTTGCCTGTCCACGCAGCATCCAAACCAACGTTCGCTGCCGTGCGGTATGCATCTGAGAAGAATGAACCGTGGCCACGGAAGTCATTTGGCGTACCATCGTAGTTCGCATATTCCGCTGACATCCCCGTTTCTGGGTTCATCGCCTTCTTCAAATATTCACGTGACGCATCAGCTGCGCGCTCAAAGAACGCACGATCTTCTTCATTACCGTATTGCGCGTAAACCTCGTAGAAGTGAGGCAAGTGATATGACGGATCTGAAATGTCCATTTCTGCGACGAAACGAATGTAAGTCGTCTCAGGATCGAACATGCCACGGCCGCCTTCTTCTTCATCCTTGTGCACCATCTCGTGCAACAATGACTTCGCCTCAGCTGTGTAGTTAAAGATGCCTTCGCCGTCACCCCAACGGTTAGCAGCCATCAACAAAGCAGCCGCAAAGAATTCTTCACCGTCTGGGGCAGAACCTTCAGCGTTAGAAACACCTGAACGTTGGGCTGACCACTTGAAGAAGCCGTGCATTGGGCCGTCTGTGATCAACATGTACTTGTTCACCCATGCCCAGAACTTGTTGAACATGGCTTGGTCATCAAGTTGCAAAGCAATCATCATCCCGTATGACATTCCCTCAGTACGCACATCATCGTTACCAGTATCAGTAAAGTATGCCGTACCATCACCGTTGTCATAGTAGAACTTTGTCTCTTCATTTGTAAAAATCGTATCCAATACTTGTTGGAACTTTTCATCGATTTGCGCTTGTGTATAACCAAAGTCAGTAAACTTACTCATTTTTTATTTCTCCGTTTTCTTAATTACCAAAGCTGAGTATATGGTTCGTTTATGACCTAAATGTGGCTTAAACAAGAAAAGAAAGCGCTTTCATAAACCGCAAAAAAAGCGATGCCACCCTCACCTAGGCAGCATCGCATGGCATTATTTAATTTTTTGGTTCTTCGGCAACGTCATGCTGAAGATGGTTCCGTGCGGTTGATTGTCCAACACTTCAATGGTGCCACGGTGTCCTTGGACCACCCACTTGGCAATCGCAAGTCCCAATCCGTGACCACCCGTCGAACGAGAACGCGCCTTATCAACACGATAAAAGCGATCAAATAAACGTTGCTTATCGGCGTCCGGCACACCCTTACCAGTGTCAGAAACCTGCAACTTAATACTACTGTTTGTCTGAGTCGCAGAAATCGTCACGTCAGCCCCTTCACCAGCGTACTTCTGGGCATTATCCGTCAAAATCACGAGTAATTGGCGCAAACGTTGGGCATCCCCGACAATTGGCAATGTCTCAGGCACATCAACTCGTAGCGTTTGGCCCTTTTCTTCGGCCGTGAATTCGAAAATATCACCAACTTCGCGAGCCACTTTCGCCAAGTCCATGTCAGCAAACGCAAACAATGGCACATCGGCGTCGGCCTGCGATAGCGTCAACAAATCACCGGTCAAATTATTCAAGTGACGCACTTCAGTCAACGCATTAGCGACGTTTTCGACTTGGTCCATCACCGTATCATTTGGTCGCTCCAACATTCGCTCCAAATTATTTTGAATAACGGTCATCGGCGTCTTGAATTCGTGGGCCGCGTCGGCCACGAACGTTCGTTGCTGCGACCACGCACGCATAATCGGACGCATGTTGGCGCGCGTCAACGCAACCGCCATCAACAACAAGGCAATTTCAGACAACGCGAAAATCCAAACCAAACGATTCTGGAATGACTCAACAATCTCGTGCTCTGTCGTGACATCAACGAATGCCAATTGATCACCCTGACGATTAAAGAAATACCAACTACCACGATATGACTTAAGGTAGACCTTATCCTCATGTTTGATATTCAGCGAATCTTTAAAAGTATCGACGTAATCAGTAATTTGAGAATTTTGGATTGTTGGTTGATCGTAGCGATTTGAACGTGAATCAAACGCATGTGCTACGCGACTCTGGGCCGTGCCGTACATCACATTCCTAAATTGGCCGATTGTAAACGTCCCAATCAGTGAAAACACCATCGTAAAACCAACGACCATCAAGATCGTCATCTTAACCTGTTGTGACAACGAGGCGCGGATTCTCTGAAGCCACTTTGGCAGTTTAATTTTGCCAAAAAACGCCCGGACACGTGCTTCAAACCGTTCGTCCCAGCGTTGTTTGTTCTTTTCTACCATAAAATCAGTCTTCCGTTAGCGTTACGTTTAGCGTATAGCCAACATTACGCAACGTCTTAATCGTGACTTGCGCATCCGCATTACGCAAGTTCTTACGAAGGTTTGACATGTACACTTCGACAACTGTCAAAGACGTATCAGAATCAAAGCCCCATAGGCGATCAAAAATTTGATCCTTCGTGACAATTTGACCCACGTGTTGCATCAAATAAACTAACAAACCAAACTCACGACCTTGCAAGTTCACTTCTTGGTCGTTAACCAAAACACGGTGTTGATCAATAAAGACTTGTACGTTCCCTACTTCAAGGGCACCGTCTTGACCAAGCACAC